>JAZFVR010000157.1:0-2597 GCA_036447835.1 Alphaproteobacteria bacterium
TTGTGGGATGCCCTGTTCGAGGCCGGGAAGCCCGAGGGAATCCGCCCCTTCGGCATCGAGGCGCAGCGCCTGCTCCGCCTCGAGAAGGGCCATATCATCATCACCCAGGACACCGACGGCCTCACCCACCCCTACGAGGCCGACATGGCGTGGGCGATCGCGCGCAAGAAGCCCTACTTCGTCGGCATGCGCTCGGTCGCCATCCAGAACGACAATGGGCTCACGCGCAAGCTCGTCGGCTTCACCGTCGCCGAGGCGGGCGCGCCGGTGCCCAAGGAGTGCCATCTGGTGATCCGCGACGGCGAAATCACCGGGCGCGTCACCTCCTGCGGCTACTCGCACACCCTCGACAAGACGATCGGCCTCGCCTACGTCGCCCCCGACCAGGCCGAGGTGGGCGCGCGCTTCGACATCAAGGTCGAACGGGGCCGCATGGTCGCGGCCGAGGTGGTGCCGCTGCCGTTCTACGACCCGGAAGGCAAGCGCCAGGAGATGTGACGTGAGCCCGACACCCGAAAGCCTGAGCCGCCGCAGCTTCGTCTACCGCGAGCTCGTGCGCCTCGGCGCCGAGTTCGGCGAGGTGGGCGGCGCCGCCTGCGCCATGACCTGCGGGGCGGCGGTCGACGACGAGATCGCGTGTGCCCGCGACCTCGCCCTTTGCGACCTGTCACCGCTGCCGCGCACCGGCTTCAAGGGGCGCGAGACGATCCCCTGGCTCACCGAACGCGGCGTCGCGGTGAGCGCCGAGGACAACATGACCGCGCTGCACGACGACGGCGCCCGCGCCGCGCGCCTCGCCCCCGGCGAGGTGCTGCTGCTCGCCGACATCGCGGCGACGAGCACGCTGTGCGAACGCCTCGTCGCCGACTGGTCGCCCGACCCCGACCCCGGCACCTATCCGGTGCCGCGCGCCGACACCAACTGCTGGTTCGCGATCATCGGCCTCTACGGCGCCGAGATGATGGCCAAGGTGTGTGGCGTGGATTTGCGTCCGCACAGGTTCGGCGACGGCGCCATCGCCCAGACCTCGATCGCGCGGCTCAACGCCATCGTGCTGCGCGGCGATCTCGGCGACACGCTCGCCTTCCATATGCTCACCGACAGCGCCTCGGCGAGCTACATGTGGGAGAACCTGCTCGACGCAATGGCCGAGTTCGGCGGCCGGCCGGTCGGCCTGACCGCCGTTCAGAAACTAAACGAAGCAACGTAGCGGGCGGCGAACGGGAAGGATAGGGTGCGCATGCGTAGAGGACACCGGCAGGAGACCGCGAGGAAGTCGTCATGACGGCCAAATCGCACATGCAGGACCCCCATTCGCTGGCCGGCTCGCGGGGCAACGATCTCGAGGCCGCCATCGGCCGCCAGGTGCGGGCGCTGCGCAAGAAGCACGACATGACGGTGACCGAGCTCGCCGGGGACGCCGGGCTGTCGTCGGGCATGCTGTCGAAGATCGAGAACGGCCTCACCTCGCCGTCGCTGGCCACGCTCAAGGCGCTGTCGACGGCGCTCAACGTGCCGGTGACGGCGCTCTTTCACAAGTTCGAGGAGCAACGCGAGGCGACGTTCGTGCCCCGGGGCGAGGGCCTCAAGATCGAGCGCCGAGGCACCCGCTCGGGCCACCAGTACCACCTGCTCGGCCATTCGCGCGACAAGGCGGTCGCGGTCGAGCCCTATCTCATCACGCTGACCAGCGAATCGGAGATCTTCCCCTACTTCCAGCACGCCGGAACCGAGTTCCTCTACATGCTCGACGGCCGCATGGGCTATCGCCACGGCGACCGCGTCTACGCCATGGCGCCGGGGGATTCGCTGTTCTTCGACGCCGACGTGCCGCACGGCCCCGAGACGCTCGATGCGCTGCCGATCAATTTCCTCTCGCTCATCGTCTACCTGCACTCGTCGGAGGACTGAGAGGGTTTCCTTCAATGGCGGATTGCCCCTTGAATACGCCGCGGTATGCACCGCGCGCCGGCACCCGCCGGTTTCGCGGCCGCGCCGAAGTCACGGTTGCGGGGGGACGCGCGACCGTTATAGACATGACGGAGATTCACGCAACGGGGAGGATGTGATGGTCGTTGACCTGGCGAAAGTCGCCAAAGACAAGAAGATAAAGTACTTCTTCATCAGCTTCGTCGACCTGTTCGGGGTGCTGCGCGCCAAGCTGGTGCCGGCCCGGGCGATCGGCGCCATGCAGAAGGAAGGCGCCGGGTTCGCCGGCTTCGCCACCTGGCTCGATATGACGCCGGCGCACCCCGACATGTTCGCCGTGCCGGACCCCGCGAGCCTGATCCAACTGCCGTGGAAGCCCGAGGTGGGCTGGCTGGCCGGCGATCTGTGGATGGACGGCAAGGAGGTCGAGCAATGCCCCCGGGTGGTGCTCAAGCGCCAGGTTGCCGCCGCCGCCAAGAAGGGCTACCGCATCAAGACCGGTGTCGAATGCGAATATTTCCTGATCAACGCCGACGGCAGCGCCATTGCCGACCAGCGCGATACCCAATCCAAGCCGTGCTACGACCAGGCGGCGTTGACGCGGCGCTACGATGTGATCAGCGAGATCTGCGACTGCATGCTGGCGCTCGGCTGGAAGCCCTACCAGA
>JAZFVR010000158.1:0-3001 GCA_036447835.1 Alphaproteobacteria bacterium
ACGCCCTACGCCGCCCAGATGGCCGCCGAAAACGCCGGCCGCAAGGCGCAGGAGCACGGCATGCGCACCCTCGAGGTCGAGGTCAGGGGCCCCGGCTCGGGCCGGGAATCGGCGTTGCGCGCGTTGCAGGCGGTGGGTTTCACGATCACCGCAATCCGCGACGTGAGCCCGATTCCGCACAACGGCTGCCGGCCGCCCAAACGCCGCAGGGTCTGACGCGGCGGATCGGCCGGGACGCGAGCTTTCACCGGCCTTGCGATTCAATGGCGGGCAGGGGTCCGCCCAAACACATGAGGATATCTCTGTGATCCAGAAAAACTGGCAGGAACTGATCAAACCGTCGAGGCTCAACATCGAGACTGGCACCAACCCCAAGCGCGAGGCGACGATCGTCGCCGAGCCGCTCGAGCGCGGGTTCGGGCTCACCCTCGGCAATGCGTTGCGCCGCGTGCTCCTGTCGTCCCTCCACGGGGCGGCGGTGACCTCGGTGCAGATCAACGGCGTGCTGCACGAGTTCTCGTCGATTCCCGGCGTGCGCGAGGACGTCACCGACGTCGTCCTCAACGTCAAGTCGATGGCGTTGCGCATGCACGGCGAGGGGCCGAAGCGGATGACGCTCAAGAGCGAGGGCCCGGGCGAGATCACGGCGTCGATGATCGAGACGGGCCATGACATCGAGATCATGGATCCCAAGCACCTCATCTGCACCCTCGACCAGGGCGCCAAAATCAGCATGGAAATGACCGTCGAGACGGGCAAGGGCTACGTGCCTGCGGTCCATCACCGGGCCGAGGATTCGCCCATCGGCCTGATTCCTGTCGACGCGCTCTACGGCCCGGTGAGGAAGGTCGCCTACAAGGTCGACAACACGCGCGTTGGGCAGGTCACCGACTACGATAAGCTGTCGATGCACCTCGAGACCAACGGCACCGTCTCGCCCGAGGATGCGGTGGCGCTCGCCGCGCGCATCCTCCAGGACCAGTTGCAGCTGTTCATCAACTTCGAGGAGCCGCACCGCGCGGTGGCCGAGGAGCCGGTGACCGAGCCGGCGTTCAACCCCAACCTCCTGCGCAAGGTCGACGAGCTCGAGCTGTCGGTGCGCTCGGCCAACTGCCTCAAGAACGACAACATCGTCTACATCGGCGATCTCGTGCGCAAGACCGAGCAGGAGATGTTGCGCACCCCCAACTTCGGGCGCAAATCGCTCAACGAGATCAAGGAGGTGCTCGCGCAGATGGGGCTGCACCTCGGCATGGAGGTGACCGAGTGGCCGCCCGAGAATGTCGAGGACATGGCCAAACGGCTCGAAGAGCCGTACTGATCGCGGGCGCCGAGCCACGCCGGTAGATAAGGAGATCGCCATGCGCCACGGCATCAGCGGCCGCAAGCTCAACCGCACCACGAGCCACCGCAAGGCGATGCTCGCCAATATGGCGAACGCGCTCATCAAGCACGAGCAGATCACCACGACCGTGCCCAAGGCGAAGGAGCTGCGCCCCTTCGTCGAAAAGCTCATCACGCTGGGCAAGCGGGGCAACCTGCACGCACGCCGCCAAGCGCTATCGGTGCTCCAGGACCGCACCATGACCGAGAAGCTCTTCGCCACCCTCGGCCCGCGCTATTCCGAGCGCCAGGGCGGCTATACGCGCGTGTTGCGCTCGGGCTTCCGCTACGGCGACGCGGCGCCGATGGCGGTGATCGAGCTCGTCGACCGCGACCCCGAAGCCAAGGGCCAGGATTCGGGCCCGCTCCCCGATGACGAGGAAGAGGCCGAAGAGTAGGGCGGCCGGTTCGCTCCTTGACGCGTCCGTAGGCGACGGCTCCGGCCCTCTCCGGGTGCGGGCGGCATGACCACGCTGTTCGAATCTCAGGCGCCGCGGCCGCTCGCCGATCGCCTGCGTCCCAAGAGGCTCGACGAGGTGGTCGGCCAGGACCATCTGCTCGACGAGGACGCGCCCGTCGGCCGCATGCTCGCCGAGCGTCGCCTCGCCTCGCTCATCCTGTGGGGTCCGCCGGGCTCGGGCAAGACGACGATCGCGCGTCTCCTCGCCGATCACACTGATTTCGCCTTCGAGCCGTTGTCGGCGGTGTTCTCGGGCGTCGCCGATCTGCGCAAGGTGTTCGCGCGGGCACGCGAGCGGCGCCAGGCGGGCCAGGGAACCTTGTTGTTCCTCGACGAGATACACCGCTTCAACCGCGCCCAGCAGGACGGCCTGTTGTCCTACGTCGAGGACGGCACCGTGATCCTCGTCGGCGCCACCACTGAGAACCCGTCGTTCGAGATCATCGGCGCGCTGCAGTCGCGCTGCCAGGTGCTGGTGTTGAACCGCCTCGACGACGCCGCGCTCGAGACCCTGCTCGCACGCGCCGAGGCCGAGGAGGGCCGTGCGCTGCCGCTCGACGACGAGGCGCGCGCGGGCTTGCGCGAAATGGCCGACGGCGACGGCCGCTTCGTTCTCAACCTCGCCGAGGAGCTCTTTCACCTGCCGGCCGAGCCGCGCCTCGACCGCGCCCGGCTCGCCGAGGCGGTGCAGAAGCGCGTGCCGCTCTACGACAAGGCGCAGGAGGGGCACTACAACCTGATCTCGGCGTTGCACAAGTCGCTCCGCGGCTCCGACGCCGATGCCGCGCTCTACTGGCTGGCGCGCATGCTGGCGGCGGGCGAGGATCCGCTGTACATCGCCCGGCGGCTGATCCGCTTCGCCTCCGAGGACGTCGGCCTCGCCGACCCGCAGGCCCTGGTGCAGGCGGTCGCCGCCAAGGACGCCTACGACTTCATCGGCTCGCCCGAGGGCGAGCTGGCGCTCGCCCAATGCGTGCTCTATCTCGCTACGTCGCCCAAGTCGAACGCCGCCTACCGGGCGCTCGACGGCGCCATGCGCAGCGCCCGCGAGCACGGCTCGCTGATGCCGCCCAGGCACATACTCAACGCGCCGACGCGGCTGATGAAGGAGCTCGGCTACGGCGAGGGCTACGCCTACGACCACGACACGGCGCAAGG
>JAZFVR010000159.1:0-4582 GCA_036447835.1 Alphaproteobacteria bacterium
AGCGGCGGCGCTGCGGCATCGGCTCGGCGCTGGTCGCGGCCTTCGTCGCGGCCTGCGTGGAGGAAGGCGTCGGCGGCGTCCACGTCGTCACCGGGGCGGCCGCCGACAACGTCGCCTTCTACCGCAAATGCGGCCTCGAGTTCGCGGTTTCGCGCCCGTGGGGCGACCGCGAGCTCCTGTTCCTGGGCCGGCGCCTCAGAGCGGGCGCGGCACCGTCTGGCGGACCGGTCACGGCGGATTCCGCGACAGGCAGTAGCCTTCGGCGTGAAGCCAGCAGGCCGGCTCGCGGCGGTGGCGATCGCGGCGCAGCGAGCGGACTTCGTCGAGCCCGCCGCGTTCGAGCGCTTCGGCGAGCAATTCTTCCGATTCCGCGTCGCGCGCACCCGTGCACGGAATGAAGCCGCAGGCCACGATGGAGCGCGCGGCGAACGCGGTATCGAGGCGCCGGACCTCGAGTATCCGGCCCTCCCATGTGGCCGTCGTCAGCGGAACGATGAGCCGGCCCGCCGGCGCCAGGTTGTCGAGCCACGTGGCGCTCGGGCCGGTGACGCCGGCGCAGACGTATATGGCGTCGGCGGGGCCGCTGGCGAAACGCGTGCCGTCGGCGCAAACCACCGTCACCTGCGGATAGGCTGCGAGGTTGTGGCCCGCCCGCCGGGCCAGCGCCTCGTCGTATTCGATCGCCGTGACGCGCCCCCGCGCGCCGACGAGCTCGGCGAGGATCGCGGTGTAGTAGCCGGTTCCGGCGCCGATCTGGACGACGTGCTCTCCCGCCGCCGGCGCGAGCGCATCGAGCAGTTCCATGTGCAGCCCGGGCTCGCCGTTGTTGAGCTTGCGCGCCGCATCGATGGCGACGCACAGGTTCTCGTAGACGCGGACCGGGTCGTCGTCGGGGGTATCGCGGTATTCGTCCTCGCCCGGCACCAATGTCTTCCATGGGCCGGGCCCCAGGAACGCCTCGCGCGGAACCGCGGCGAAGGCGTCGACGAGGACGGTGTTGCGGACGCCGGCGATGTCGGCGATCTTCTCGGCGTAGGCCCGGCGGGTGACGGCGGGATCGCTCACCGGCCCTGCCTCACGCGCGTTGCAGCAACTTCAAGACCAGATCGAGCGCGGCTTCGACGCTGGCGCGGCGCACGGCGTCGCGGCCGGCGTCGCCGAACTCGCGTTTCTCATGCAGCGTGTCCTTGCCGTCTCGCGCCGCGGCGAGGTGGACGAGGCCGGCGGGCTTCGCCTGGCTGTCGCTGCCCGGCCCGGCGACGCCGGTGACGGCGATAGCGATCTGCGCGCGGCTCAGCGCCAGCGCACCCTCGGCCATGGCGCGGGCGACCTCCTCGCTCACCGCGCCGTGCCCGGCGATCGTCTCCGCCGGCACGCCGAGCATCGCCGTCTTCGACTCGTACGAATAGGTGACGAAGCCGCGCTCGACCACGTCGGAGGCGCCGGCGATCTCGGTGAGCGCGCCGGCGACGAGCCCGCCGGTGCACGATTCGGCGACGACGAGCATCAGCCCTTGCGCGCGGCACGCATCGAGCACCGCGCGGGCCTGGTCACGGATCGCGTCGTCGAACACGGGCTCTCCCGATTACACGACGTAGACGCGCATCAGCGCGACCACGATAACGGCGACGTAGAGCGCGGCGAGCGCGTCGTCGAGCATGACGCCGAGGCCGCCCTTCACGGATGCGTCGGCCCAGCTCACTGGCCACGGCTTGAGGATGTCGAAGAGACGGAAGCCGATGAAGCCGACGGCGTAGTAGACCGGGTTCGCAGGCGCCAGCGCGAGCGCCAGCAGCTGGCCCGCAACCTCGTCAATGACGACGAAGGACGGGTCGGCGATGGCGCTCTCGCGCACGACGGCCGCCGCCGCCCACCAGCCGACGAGGAAGCAGGCGACGCCGGCGCCGGCCACGGCGAGCGGTCCGAACCGCGACTGCAGGTACCAGGCGATGGGCAGCGCCGTGAGCGACGCCCAGGTTCCCGGCGCCCACGGAACGAGGCCGACGCCGAACCAGGTGGCGAGCAGCGTCGACGGCCTCGAGAACGAAACGCCGGGCGGCAGGGCAGGGGGCAACGGCGCCTCACGCCGGCAGGCGCAGGGTGGCGACCGCCTGCGCCGCGACGCCCTCGCCGCGGCCGGTGAAGCCGAGCCCCTCGCTGGTCGTCGCCTTGACGCTCACCCGGCTCTCGGCGACGGCGAACAGCGCGGCGACGCGCGTCACCATCGCCGCGCGGTGCGGCGCGATCTTCGGCGTCTCGCAGACGAGCGTCACGTCGAGATGGGCGATCTCGCCGCCAGCCGCGGCAACCATGTCGCGGGCGTGCGCGGCGAAGACGCCCGAATCGGCGCCGCGCCACTCGGGCTCGCCGGGCGGGAAGTGCTCGCCGATGTCGCCGGCGCCGAGCGCGCCGAGCACCGCGTCGACGAGCGCGTGCAGGCCGGCGTCGGCGTCGGAGAAGCCGACCAGGGCGCAGTCGTGCGGGATGCGCACGCCGCACAGCACGACGTGATCGCCGGGGCCGAAGGCATGCACGTCGAAGCCGGTTCCGACCCGCGTGTGGAGGCCGGCCGCAAAGGCGCGCGCGACACGCGCCAAGTCGTCCTCGGTCGTCACCTTGACGTTGTCCTCGGCGCCGGCGACGAGGCGCACTTCGATGCCGGCAGCCTCGGCGACGGCGGCGTCGTCGCCGAGGTCGCGGCCCTGCGCCGCCCGGTGCGCGGCGAGGATGTCGGCGAAGCGGAAGCCCTGCGGCGTCTGCGCCCGCCACAGCCCGGCGCGCTCGACCGATTGGGCGACGCAGCCGTCGGCGCCGCGCTTGAGGCTGTCGCTGACGGCGAGCGCCGGGATCGCGCCTGGAGCGTCGTCGAGAGCCGCGACGACGCGCGCGATCGTCTGCGCATCGATTGCCGGCCGCGCGCCGTCGTGGACGAGCACCCGTTGGGGTGCGAGGCCCTCGAGGCTTTCGAGACCGAGGCGCACCGATTCCTGCCGTGTGCTCCCGCCGGAAACCGGATCGAGCAGGTCGAGCCCGGCGACCGCGGCGTCGTAACGCGCGCGATCGTCGCCGTGGATGACGACGCGCACGCCGTCGATGCGCGGATGGCGCGCGAAGGCGGCGGCGGCGTAATAGAGCAGCGGCCGCCCGGCGACGGCGAGATACTGCTTCGGCACCGCGGCGCCGAAGCGTTCGCCGCGGCCGGCGGCAACCACGAGAGCGAAGGTTCCTGCCAAGGCTCGAGCGCTTCCCGTTACGTCTGCGCAAATTCGCGGCGCAGCCTAGACCGCAGTCGCAGGCTCCGAAAGTCAAAACGACACAATCGCTTTCACTTTCGGTATATAGTCCGCGCATGTCGCGCAGCTTGCTTTACAACCTGGCGGCGCTGGTCGCGTTGGTGCCGGCGGCGCTGGTGCATCTGCGCGCGAGAGACAGCCGCGACCTCGCCTACTGGGCGGTGCTCGCCGTCGCCACTGCGGGATCGGCGTCGTGGGCGCTGGCGCTGCTCGGCGACCGCTGGCACACCGGCCTGTCGGTGGCGCTGTGGGTGAGCATATCGGCGAGCCTCGCCATCTTCATGGTGCTGTCGCTGATCGCCGCGCAGGCGTGGCGGCTGACGCCGCTGTTGCTGCCCTATCTCCTGTTGCTCGGCGTTATCGCCACGATCTGGTCGCAGGCGCCCGAACGGCCGCTCGCGGGCGAGGCGCCGGTGTGGCTCGGCGTACACATCGTCGTCTCGGTGCTGACCTACGCGCTCCTGACCATTGCCGCGGTCGCCGGACTGAGCGTCGTGCTGCAGGAATGGGCGCTCAAGCGCAAGCGGCCGACGGGTCTCACGCGCGCGCTGCCCTCGGTCGCCGACGGCGAGGAGCTGCAGCTCGGCCTGCTCGCCGCCGGCGAGCTGGTGCTCGGCGCGGGGCTCGTCAGCGGCGTCGCGACCCAGTACCTCGAGGACGGCCGCCTGCTCGCCTTCGATCACAAGACGCTGTTGTCGATTCTCGCCTTCGCCGTCATCGGCGCGCTGCTGCTCGCCCACTGGCGCACCGGCGTGCGCGGCCGCCGCGCGGCGCGCTACGTGCTGCTCGCATACCTGTTATTGACGCTCGCCTATCCCGGCGTCAAGTTCGTCACCGACGTGCTGATGGCGTAGGGGTCCGGCGGTCGTCCATATACGAGTCGCCGCTTGGCCCTCATACTCCGACGGGCTCAGCATGAGGCTTCGACAGCCGATTGGGCCATCTCAGCATGAGGACTTTTCATGAGCCCGGCGAAGGGCCTCACCCTGAACTTGTCGAAGGGCGAGGTCCGTGCCGCGATTCGGTGAGGTCGAAGGCGCGAGTGAAAGCTACCGCGCCTCGATCAGCCGAAAATGCCGAGGCGCTCGAGGTCGCCGAGCCAGGCGTCGAGCAGGGGCAGCTCCTGCTCGTCGATCACCGAAATTTTGACCAGCGCGCGATACGAGCGGCGCAGGTTGTCGGCGATGTTGGCGCTCCCCGGCGCCAGTTCGAGCGCGTCGAGCGCCTGCGCGATGCGCCCGTTGTCGAGATAGCCGGGAATCTCGTCGGCGAAGTCGCGCATCAGGTCA
>JAZFVR010000160.1:0-2914 GCA_036447835.1 Alphaproteobacteria bacterium
TATTACGAGCTCGGCTGGGGCGGCTTCTGGTTCTGGGACCCGGTCGAGAACGCCTCGTTCATGCCGTGGCTCGCCGGCACCGCGCTGCTGCACTCGGCGATCGTCACCGAGAAGCGCGACGCGCTCAAGAGCTGGACGGTGCTGCTCGCCATAATCACCTTCTCGCTGAGCTTGCTCGGCACCTTCGTGGTGCGCTCGGGCGTGCTCACCTCGGTGCACGCCTTCGCCTCCGACCCCGAGCGCGGGCTCTACATCCTCGCCTTCCTCATCATCGTCATCGGCGGCTCGCTCACGCTCTACGCGGTCCGCGCGCCGCGCCTCAAGGCGGGCGGGCTGTTCGCGCCGATCTCGCGCGAGGGCAGCCTGGTGCTCAACAACCTGCTGCTCTCGACCGCCTGCGCCACGGTGCTGCTCGGCACCATGTACCCGCTGATCCTCGATGCCCTCGGCGGCGGCAGGGTTTCGGTGGGCGGGCCCTATTTCAACGCCACCTTCGGTCCGCTGATGGTGCCGCTGCTGCTGGTCACCGCGGTCGGCCCGCTGATGCCGTGGAAGCGCGCCGACCTCGCCGGAGTTCTCGGCCGCCTCAAGCTCGCCTTCGCCGCCGCGGCCGCGGTCGCCCTTGGAAGCTGGGCGCTGGCCAGCGGATTGTCGCCCTGGCCCGTGCTCGGCCTCGGCCTCGCTGCCTGGCTGTTCACCGGCACGCTGGTCGAGCTCGGCGAGCGGCTCAAGCTGTTCCGCGTCCCGGCGTCCGCGAGCTGGAAGCGCGCGCGTCACATGCCGCGCTCGGCGTGGGGCATGTCGATCGCCCATTCAGGTCTGGCGATCGCCGTCGCCGGCATCGTCGTCGCCCAGGCCTGGCGGGCCGAGAGCATCGTGCTCATGCGCCCCGGCGATACGGTCGAGGTGGCGGGCTACGGCATCACCTTCGACGGCGTGCGCGAAATAGCCGGCCCCAACTACGCCGCAGAGCGCGGCGCCTTCACGGTGACCCGCGGCGGCCGCGAGGTCGTGCGCCTCTTTCCCGAGAAACGCATGTACCCGGTGCAGCAGATGCCGACCACCGAGGCCGCGATCTACACCACCTGGCTGGCCGACCTCTATGTGGTGATCGGCGACGCCGACGGCGCCGGCGGCTGGAGCACGCGCATCTACCACAACCCGCTGGTGCCGTGGATGTGGATCGGCGCGCTGGTCATGGTCTTGGGCGGCGGCGTCAGCCTCTCCGACCGCCGCTTGCGCGTCGGCGCCCCGGCGCGCCGGCGCCGCGCGGCGGCGGGCGCCAGCCCGCAGACGGCGTGAGCCGTGCGCACGCCGCCACTCCGCTTCGTCCTGCCGCTCGGGCTGTTCGTCGCACTCGCGGTGGCGCTCAGCGTCGGGCTGACGCTGAAACCCGGCGTCATCCCTTCGACGCTGATCGACGAGGCGGTGCCCGCGTTCGACCTGCCGCCGGTCACCGGCCGCGAGCGCGGCCTTTCGAGTGCCGGCCTCACCGGCGAGGTGCGGCTGGTCAACTTCTTCGCCTCGTGGTGCATCCCCTGCAAGGCCGAGCACCCCTTGCTCAACCGGCTGACCGAAGAGGGCCTCGTCCCCGTCTACGGCGTCAACTACAAGGACAAGCCCGAGGACGTGCGCCGCTGGCTCGACCAGCTGGGCGATCCCTTCGCGCGCTCGGGCGCCGACCTCGAAGGCCGCATCGGCATCGAATGGGGCGTCTACGGCCTGCCCGAGACCTTCGTCATCGACGCCGAGGGCCGCATTCGCTACAAGCACATCGGCCAGATGCGCGCGAAAGACATCGAGGAATGCATCCTTCCGGTGGTCGAGGCGCTGCGCGAGGATGGCGGCCTCGACACCGTCGACCTGCCCGAGAGCTGCAAGCCTGAGGGGATTTGACGCCGTGAGAGCGCTCGTCCTCGCCTTTCTGATCGCGCTCGGGAGCGCGCCGGCGTACGCCATCGGCGCCGACGAGCTGCTCGACGATCCCGTGCTCGAGGCGCGGGCGCGCACGATAAGCAAAGGGCTGCGTTGCCTGGTGTGCCAGAACCAGTCGATCGACGAATCCGACGCCCCCCTGGCCCGCGACCTGCGCCGGCTCGTGCGCGAGCGCCTGGTGGCGGGCGAGAGCGACGCGGCGATCAAAGCGTATGTAGTGTCGCGCTACGGCGACTTCGTGCTGCTCAGGCCGCCGTTCAAGGCCACGACCTGGGCGTTGTGGTTCGGCCCGCTGGTCGTGCTGCTGCTCGCCGGCGCCGGCGCCGCGGTCTATCTCAGGCGCCAGGCGCGCACGACCCAGGCGGCGGCGCCCTTGAGCGCCGACGAACGCCGTCGCCTCGACGAGCTGCTCGACGACACCTGAGGGCATGCTGCTCTTCGTCATCCTCGGCGCGATCACGGTGGCGGCGCTGGTATTCCTGGTGCCGCCGCTGTTGCGTCGGCCGCGCGAGAACGCCCCGCGCGCGGCGTTCGACCTCGAGATCTATCGCGACCAGCTCGCCGAGCTCGAGCGCGACGTCGCGCGCGGCGTCATCACGGCGGAAGAGGCGACGACCGCGCGCATCGAGATCGAACGCCGCGTGCTCGCCGCGGCGGCACCCGAGGCAAGCGAGCCGCCGGCCGCGCCCGCCACGGCGAGCATCGCCGTCGCCTTCTCCGTCGTCGCCGCGCTGCCGCTCATCGCCGGCAGCCTCTATCTGTGGCTCGGCTCGCCCGGCCTCGAGAGCGAGCCCTTCGCCGCCCGCGCCCCGGAGGGCGGAGCCGACGACCGGCAGGTCGCCGTCGACGACATCGAGTCCATGGTCGCGCGCCTCGCCGAACGCCTGCGCAGCGAGCCCGACGACCTCGAGGGCTGGATGATGCTGGCGCGCTCGTACCGCGTGCTCGAGCGTTACGACGAGGCGATCGGGGCGTTGCG
>JAZFVR010000161.1:0-9717 GCA_036447835.1 Alphaproteobacteria bacterium
TTGTGGCTTCGATAACGATGCATTCGCGCCCCTTGCTCGCCCGGGTTCGCCGCGCCCCGCGCCGGTCGCGCGCGACGCGTAGAGCGCATGGAACGGCCCCGTTTGTCAAGAACCGTCGCGGCGGCGACGGGCGGCGCACGCCCGCTTCGCAAACCACAGACGAGGCGCTCTCGCCATGGACGTGATCACCGACACCAGGGACCTCGCGGCGCTGTGCAAGCGGCTCGCCACGGCGGATTACGTCACGGTCGACACCGAGTTCATGCGCGAGCGAACGTTCTGGTCCATTCTCTGCCTGGTGCAGGTCGCCGGGCCCGACGAGGCGGTCGCCATCGACCCCCTCGCCACCGGCATCGACCTGGCGCCGTTGTATGCGCTCATGGCCGACGAAAGCGTGCTCAAGGTGCTTCACGCCGCCCGCCAGGACATCGAGATCTTTCATCACGTCACCGGGCGGGTGCCGCTGCCGCTGTTCGACACCCAGATCGCGGCGATGGTGTGCGGCTTCGGCGATTCGGTATCCTACGAGGCGCTCGCCTCGAAGCTCGCCAAGGCGCGCATCGACAAGTCGCTGCGTTTCACCGATTGGTCGCACCGCCCTCTGAGCAAGCGCCAGCTGCGCTACGCCATCGACGACGTTCACCACCTGCGCGTAATCTACGAGAAGCTCGACCGGCGCCTCGAGAAGAGCGGGCGCGCCGCCTGGGTCGCCGAGGAGATGGCGGCGCTCACCGACACGCGCCAGTACGAGATGCACCCCGGGGAAGCGTGGCGCCGCATCAAGACCCGCAGCACCGACCGGCGCCTGCTCGCCATCCTGCGCGAGGTCGCCGCCTGGCGCGAGCACGAGGCGCAGACGCGCGACCTGCCGCGCAACCGCATCGTTCGCGACGAGGCGCTGCTCGAGATCGCCGCCCACGCCCCGACCTCGGTGATGGAGCTCTCGCGCACACGGGGCTTAAGCCGCGGCATCGCCGAGGGCAAGATGGGCCGCGCTATTCTCTCCGCGGTGAATCGCGGCCGCGAGCTGCCCGACGGCGGCTGCCCCGAGGCGCACGCGCGGCGCCCCACACCGCGCGGCATCGGCCCGGTGGTCGAGCTCATGAAGGTGCTCTTGAAGATGAAATGCGAGGAGCACGACGTCGCCCAACGGCTCGTCGCCAGCGCCGCCGACCTCGAGCTCATCGCCGGCGAGGAAGACGCCGACGTCGCGGCGCTCCACGGCTGGCGCCGCGAGCTTTTCGGCGACGACGCGCTGGCGCTGAAGCAAGGCAGGCTCGCGCTCCAGCTGCGCGGCCGCAAGCTCGCGGCCGTGCCGGTTCCCCGCACCAAGGCCGCCGAGTGAGGACTTGGCCAAGCTGCTGAAATAGGGTTTCTACGGCGGCCCCATGCTTCGAGACGGCGCTTCGCGCCTCCTTGAGCCATGAGGGTAAATCGTTGAATATGAAGACTTCTCATGCCTCAAGGAGTAGCCCGAAGGGCTGCGTCTCGAAGGATCAGAGACCGTCCTGGGTGAGTTTTTCAGCAGCCTGCTACAGCGTCCCCGGGAAGCCGCCACCGTCGAGGAGCAGGTTCTGGCCGGTGATGAAGCCGGCCTGGGCGCTGCACAGATACGCGCAGGCGTCGCCGAACTCGGCCGCATCGCCGAAGCGGCCCGCCGGGTTGGCGCGCGCGCGCTCGGCGAACACCTCGTCGAAGGGCCGGCCCGCCATTTCGGCCGAGACCTCCATGTTCGAGCGCAGGCGGTCGGTGTCGAAGGGGCCGGGCAGCAGGTTGTTGATGGTGACGTTATGGCGCACCGTCTCGCGCGCGATGCCGGCGATGAAGCCGGTGAGCCCGGCGCGGGCGCCGTTCGAGAGGCCGAGAATGCCGATCGGCGCCTTGACCGCGCTCGAGGTGATGTTGACGACGCGCCCGAACTCGCGCGCGATCATGCCGTCGACGGTGGCCTTGATGAGGAAGATCGCGGTGAGCATGTTGGCGTCGAGCGCGGCGATCCAGTCGTCGCGGTCCCAGTCGCGGAAGTCGCCGGGCGGCGGCCCGCCGGCGTTGTTGACCAGGATGTCGGGCTCGGGGCAGGCGGCGAGCACGGCGGCGCGGCCCTCGGGCGTGGTGATGTCGCCGGCGACCGCGGCGACCTCGGCACCGGTGGCGGCGCGCATCTCGGCCGCCGTCGCCTCGAGCGTCTCGGCGGTGCGCGCGTTGATGGTGACGCTCACGCCCTCGCGGGCCAGCGAGAAGGCGCAGCCACGGCCCAGCCCCTTGCTCGCGGCGCAGACGATGGCGCGCTTTCCGTTCAGTCCGAGGTCCATGGCGGCTCTCCCTCGTTGTCGGTTGCGTGGCGGTTCAGGATGTCCCGCGCCAGCGGCACGGTGATGTTGCGGCGGCCGGCGAGCGCGGCGGCGTCGAGCGCGGCGACAATGCGGCGCGCGGCGTCGAACGAGCGCTCCATGCGCGCCAGCAGGAAGGTGACGAGGTCGTCGCCGACGCGCAGCTGGCGGTCGGCGAACAGCTTGACCAGCAGCGCGCCGATCAGCGCGTCGTCGGGCGCGCGCACGGGCGCCGCCGGCACCGCGGCGAGGCGCGATCTGAGGTCGGCGAGCTGGAGCGGCCAGCGTGCCGGCGGGGTGCGCGCGGTGAGCAGCAGGTGACCGCCGCGCTCGGCGGCGACGTTGTAGAGGTGAAGCAAGGCGCGCTCGTCGAACGCCGCCACATCGGCGTCTTCGACCGCGGCCGAACGCCCGTCGCCGAGAACGTCGGCGGGGGCGCGGCCGGCGAGCGCCTCGGCCGTCACCATGCGCGCTCCGCTGCGCGCCCGCCACACGTGCGCGAGGTGCGTCTTGCCGCAGCCGGGGGGCCCGTAAATGGCGAGCGCCGGCGCCGGCCATTCGGGCCAGCGGTCGAGCCACAGCACCGCCTCGCGGTTCGACGGCGCGACGAGAAAGTCCTCGGCGTCGAGCGCCTCGCGGTGGCCGAACTCGAGGGCCAGCTGGCTCACGGCGGCGGCTCCCCGTCGCTCCCCGTTCCGCCGCCCGCCGCACCGCCGTGGAACAGCGGGCTCGCGGCGTAACGGTCGAGGGCGAAGCGCACGAGGACGCCGATCACCGCGGTCGCCGGCACCGCGATCAGGATGCCGACGAAGCCGAACAGCGCGGCGCCGGCGAGCGCGCCGAAGATCACCCACACCGGGTGCAGGCCGATGCGATCGCCGACGAGCTTGGGCGTGAGAAGATTGCCTTCGATGACCTGACCGGTGACGAACAGCGCCGCGACCGCGCCGATGAGCACGTAATCGTCGAACTGCACCAGCGCCATGCCGACGCTGACGGCGAACCCGCTGATGGCGCCGAAATAGGGAATGAACGAGACCACGCCGGCGGCGACGCCGACGATCAACCCGAAATCGAGCCCGATCAGCGTCAGGCCGACGGCGTAGAAGACGCCGAGAAGCAGGCACACGAGCCCCTGGCCGCGCACGAAGCCGGCGAGGGTCTCGTCGATGAGCCGCACCTGGGTGCGGATCGTCTCGGCGTGGCGGCGCGGGAGCAGCCGGTCGACGCGGGCAATGATGCGGTCCCAGTCGCGCAACAGGTAGAATGTGACGATCGGCGTGATGAACAGCAGCGCGAGAAGATTGAGGACCGCGAGGCCCGACTGCCAGAGGCCGCGGACGAGATCGAGCGCCCAGGCGATGGCGCGCTCGGACGCGCCGGCGAAGGCCTCGCGCACACGCTCGACGTCATCGGGGTCGAGGCGAGCGAGCAACGCCTCGGACATCGGCGCCAGGAAATCGCGCACCGTCTTCGCGTAGGCCGGAACACGGCCGACGAAGTCGATGAGCTGCTGCTGCAAGAGCGGCAGCAGCAGGAGAAGCGCGCCCGCGGTGGCAACGACGAACAGCGCCGTGATCACCGACGTCGCCATGGTACGCGAAAGCCCCCAGCTCTCGAGTTTGTCAGCGGTGGGATCGAGCAGATAGGCGACCGCCATGCCGGCGACGAAGGGGAGCAGGATGCCGCGCAGGAGATAGAGGCCGAGACCGAAGGCGGCGAGACCGGCCAGCCAGAACCCGAACTGGGCCCGCGCCGTCATTACCGGCTTTCCACCCCCGCCGCACGGCGCGTCCATACCATCACGTAGCGCCCCCCCGAGAGAAGCGTGGTCGCCGCAACGGCGTAGACGAGAGTTTCGATGATGAGCCGGTCTATGGCGACGCCGAGGCCGAGACTGCCCAGCATCACCGCGGCAAGTACGATCTGGGCGACGGTGTTGACCTTGCTGATCATCAGCGGCTGCATGGTGAGCGAGCGGGTGAGCAGCCAAAACAACAGCGCGCCGCCGACGATCACCAGGTCCCTGAAGACGACGAGGATCACCAGCCAGAGCTCGAGATGTCCCGCGTTGCCGAGCGCGACGTATACGCCGACGAGCAGCGCCTTGTCGGCGAGCGCGTCGAGATAGGCGCCGAGCACCGTCTCGCAGTCGAAGCGCTTGGCGATGAAGCCGTCAACCGCGTCGGAGACGGCGGCGACGAAGAATAGCCAGAAAGCGAGCGTGATCTCGCCGGTGAGGATCAACCAGACCGTCAGCGGGGCGGCGAACAGCCGCGCCAGGCTGATAAAATTGGGGATGCTCACTCTGGCGCCGACCCATCGGTGGTTGTCGTGGCCTCGCGCGCCATGCTGCGACCTGCGCCCGCGTCGTAGCGGCGCAGAATCCACAGGTCGGCTTCGCGACCGAGGTCGAGGTCCATGTTGGCGAGCGCGGCGGCGAGCTGCTGCGGATCGCCGAAATAGTGGAGCATGACGCGGGCAAAGCGCGCCGACAGCGCGGCGATCTCCACCCTGCGCACGAGCGCGAGGTCGGACAGGCGGCCGCGAATGTCGAGCCAATCCTCGAGCCCGGCAAGCGGAATGTCGATGGCGAGACTATCGGCCCGGTCGAAATGCAACAGGTTGATCTCTTTCCACTCCTCCTCGAGCTGCATGCGCGTCGCCTCGGCGGCGGCGACGAGTACCGATTCGATCGTGGCGCGCGGCGTGCCGCTATAGGTGCCGCCGCCGATACGCATGCCCTCTTCCCGGTAGCGCCGCATCGCCACGCTGACCGTCGGCGCGCCGAGCAAGGTGTCACGCTCGAACTCGGCCTCGACCACCACCACCTCGCCGGCGTCGTAGCGTTCGGCGAGCTCGGCGAGAAGGTCGCGCTCACCCTCCCGCGCCTGCCGCGCGTCGATCAGCGTGATGTCGGCGAGCTCGCCGATGGGCACGATCACCGGCACCAGCCCGTCGCTCGGCGGCAGATTGGCCCACACGGCGCGCCACGGGTTGTCGTCATCCCAGAGCAGGAGCTCGTTTCCCACCCGGTAGAGCGACAGAACCAGCACCGGCCGGCTCGACATCACCGCGTAAGGAGTGTTCGCGTTGCGCAACACCGCGCCGACCGCGTTCGGCTTGAAGTGGAACGTGAGCAAGGCGCGGTAGCGCTCGGGAGCGACGCGCTCGTTCGACACCTCGAAGCCCTGGACGAGATCGGTAACGTCGTGATCGTCGAGATCGGGTATGCGGGCGTAGTCGGCGGCGGGAACGATGCGCCTGAGCAGCCTCTCGAGCGCCCGGCGCTGGCCCTCGATGCGGGCCCGGGAGCGCGCCCTGGCAGCGTCCTTGGCGGTGACGTCGACGGCGACGCCGGAGATACTGAAGACTGCGGCGTGCTCGGCCGCTTGCGACCCAAGCGCCGGCGCAAGCACCGCCCAGGCGACCACAACGATCAGCGCGACCAGCCGCCGCGTTACCGCCATTGCAAACCGCCCCCGATCAAGTATGTTCGGCTCCAACACGCGCGCCCACTATATCGGACTATCGCGACGAGAGCGAGGGGGCCATTCGCGGCACCACATACAAGGACGCGGGTGTCGACGTCGTCGCCGGCGACAAGCTCGTCGATGCGATACGACCGCTCGCGCGTTCGACCGCGCGTACCGGCGCCGACGCCGCGGTCGGCGGCTTCGGCGGCTTCTTCGACCTCGCCGCCGCCGGCTACAGGGATCCGGTGCTGGTGTCGGGCACGGACGGCGTCGGCACCAAGCTCAAGATCGCGTCTGCGGTCGGCCGCCACGACAGCGTCGGCATCGACCTCGTCGCCATGTGCGTCAACGACATCGTCGTGCACGGCGCCGAGCCCCTGTTCTTCCTCGACTACTTCGCCAGCGGCCGGCTCGAGGCGGACGTCGCGCGCCAGGTGATCGCCGGGATCGCCGCCGGCTGCCGCGTCGCCGGCTGCGCGCTCGTCGGCGGCGAGACCGCCGAGATGCCGGGCATGTACGCAGCGGGCGAGTACGACCTCGCCGGCTTCGCGGTCGGTGCGGTCGAGCGCGAAGCCGTGCTCACCGGCGACACGATCGCCCCCGGCGACGTGATTCTCGGCCTCGCCTCGAGCGGCCTCCATGCCAACGGCTTTTCGCTCGTGCGCCGCATCGTCGACGACCACGGTCTGGCTTACGACTCCGCGGCCCCGTTCGCCGCCGGAACGACGCTCGGCGACGCCCTGCTCGAGCCGACGCGCATCTACGTCAAATCCTGCCTCGCCGCGGCGCGCGCCGGGCGCGTCAAGGCGTTCGCCCACATCACCGGCGGCGGCCTCGTCGGCAACCTTCCGCGGGTGCTGCCCGAAGCGGTGGCGGCGGAGGTCGACGCCGCCGCCTGGCCGCTTGCGCCGGTGTTCGCGTGGCTCGCACGCGCCGGGGGCGTCGCCGCCGACGAGATGGCGCGCACCTTCAACTGCGGCATCGGCATGGCCGCAATCGCCGAGGCGGCCGAGGTCGACGAGGCGGTGTCGATCCTCGAATCGCACGGCGAGACCGTGCATCGCATTGGCGAGATCGCGTCAAGAAGCGGCGACGCGCCGGCGATCGCCCTCGAAGGCGCGGAGGCGGCATGGCGCGGCTGAAGATCGCGGTGCTGATCTCGGGCCGCGGCAGCAATCTGCGGGCGCTGATCGACGCTTGCGCCGCGCCCGACTTCCCCGCCGAGATCGCCTGCGTGATCTGCAACGAGCCCGAGGCGCGTGGCATCAAGCACGCGCGCGCGGCAGGCATTCCGGTGGCGGTCATCAATCACCGCGCCTTTCGCTCGCGCGAGGAGTTCGACGCCGCGCTCGACGAAGCGATCCGCGCCGGCGGCGCCGAATTCGTCTGCCTCGCCGGCTTCATGCGCATGGTCGGCGACGCCTTCGTGCGCAGTTGGCACAACCGGCTGGTCAACATCCATCCGTCGCTGCTTCCCGCGTTCCGCGGCCTCAACACCCATGCCCGCGCGCTCGAGCTTGGCGTGCGCTTCGCCGGTTGCACCGTGCAGTTCGTCCGCGCCGAGATGGACGCCGGCCCGATCATCGCCCAGGCGGTGGTGCCGCTTCGCCCCGACGACACGCCCGAGAAGCTCGCCGAGCGCGTGCTCGGCGCCGAGCACCAGATCTATCCGCTGGCGCTGCGCCTGATCGCCGAAGGCCGGGTGCGGGTGACCAACGAGGTCGTGCGCATCGACGGTGCGGCGACGCCCGAGACGCTATTGATCAGTCCGCTGGAAGGCTGACGCGGGCGCGTCAACCGACGATGTCGACGGCGCTGAAGAAGAAACTGATTTCGGCCTCGGCGGTCTCGGGCGAATCGGAGCCGTGCACCGAGTTGGCCTCGACCGTTTCGCCGAACTCGGCGCGGATCGTGCCCTCATCGGCGTTCGCCGGGTTGGTCGCGCCCATGATCTCGCGGTTCCTGGCGATGGCGTCCTCGCCTTCGAGCACCTGCACCACCACCGGCCCCGACGACATGTAGCTGCACAGGTCGCTGAAGAACGAGCGCTCGGCGTGCACGGCGTAGAAGCGCTCGGCCTGCCCGCGGGTAAGGTGCAGCCGCTTCTGGGCGATGATCGCGAGATCCGCCTCCTCGAAGCGTGCGTTGATCCTGCCCGTCAGATTGCGCCGCGTGGCGTCGGGCTTGATGATCGACAGCGTGCGTTCGGCGGCCATGGCGTCGCTCCCATCCCCTGCGAGGAAATGCGCGCCCTTATAGCCGCTTGGCCCCTTCCCGGCAACTCCCGCGGCCCTTTCCGACCGAACGGGGCGCGTGCTATCACCGGCGCGCCATGCTGCGCATCGAGGACCTGACATATCGCGTCGCCGGGCGCGTTCTTCTCGACGGCGCCAGCGCCGCGGTGCCCGCCGGGCACAAGCTCGGGCTGGTGGGGCTCAACGGCGCCGGCAAGTCGACGCTGCTGCGCCTGATCGCCGGCGAGATCGAGCCCGACGGGGGGTCGCTCGCCCTGCGCCGCGGCGTGCGTATCGCCGCCGTCGCCCAGGAGGCGCCGGGCGGGCCCGAGAGCCTGCTCGACGCGGTGCTCGCCGCCGACCGTGAGCGCGCGGGCCTGCTCGCCGAGGCCGAAACGGCGCGCGAGCCGGCGCGTATCGCCGAGATCCACACCCGCCTCGCCGACATCGGCGCCCACACGGCGACCGCGCGCGCCGCTTCGATCCTCGCCGGGCTCGGCTTCGACGCGGAGGCCCAGGCGCGCCCCCTCGATTCGTTCTCGGGCGGCTGGCGCATGCGCGTGGCCCTGGCCGCGACCCTGTTCGCAGCACCCGAACTGCTGCTGCTCGACGAGCCCACCAACTACCTCGATCTCGAGGGCACGCTGTGGCTCGAGAGCTATCTCAAGGCGTATCCGCACACGCTGATCATCGCCAGCCACGACCGCGATCTGCTGAACGGCGCGGTCGACGGCATCCTGCACCTCGACGGCGGCCGGCTCACCACCTACGTGGGCGGCTACGACACCTTCGAGCGCGCGCGCCGCGAGCGCCTGGCGCAGCGCGCCGCCGAGCGCGCCAAGCAGCAGGCGCAGCGGCGCCACATGCAGAAATACATCGACCGCTTCCGCTACAAGGCGTCGAAGGCGCGCCAGGCGCAGAGCCGCCTCAAGGCGCTCGCCCGCATGGAGCCGATCGCCGAGATCGTCGGCGCGCCCGAGGTCGTCTTCCGCTTCCCCGAGCCCCGGCCGCTGGCGCCGCCCCTGATCTCGCTCGACGGCGTCGCGGTGGGCTACGCGAGCGGTAAACCGGTGCTGAGCGGTCTCGACCTGCGCATCGACATGGACGACCGCATCGCGCTGCTCGGCGCCAACGGCAACGGCAAGTCGACCTTCGCCAGGCTGCTCGCGGGCCGGCTCGCGCCCATGGCCGGTCGGCTCACCACCGCGCCCAAGCTCGGCGTCGGCTACTTCGCCCAGCACCAGATCGACGAGCTGCGCGCGAACGAGACCGCGCGCGAGCACATGGCGGCGCTGATGAAGGGCGCGCCCGATGCCAAGGTGCGCGCCCGCCTCGGCGCCTTCGGCCTGGTCCAGGACAAGGCCGGCGTGAACGCGGGCGAGCTCTCGGGCGGCGAGAAGGCGCGGCTGGTGCTGGCGCTGATCAGCCACACCGCGCCCCAGCTCATGGTCCTCGACGAGCCCTCGAACCACCTCGACGTCGACGCCCGCGACGCGCTGATCACCGCGCTCAACGACTATTCGGGGGCGATCGTGCTGATCACCCACGACCGCCACCTCATCGAGACCTGCGCCGATCGCCTGTGGCTGGTCGCGGGGGGCGCGGTGACGCCCTTCGACGGCGACCTCGACGACTACCGCCGCGGGCTGCTCGCCGAGCGCGGCGCGCCCGACGCCA
>JAZFVR010000162.1:0-2652 GCA_036447835.1 Alphaproteobacteria bacterium
GGTGTTCGAGATCCTCGACTACCTCCAGCACGGCGAGGGCAAGACCATCATCATGGTCGAGCAGAACGCCAAGAAGGGCCTCGAGTTCGCCGACATCGGCTACGTTCTCGTCGACGGCCACCTCGCCATGGCCGGCCCCGGCGACGAGCTGCTCGAGGACCCCGAGGTCGGGCGGCTGTTCCTCGGCGGGTAAGGTGGCGAGCGACCGGGCTACGGTTTAATGCGCGCGGATATCGTCATCATCGGTGGCGGCATAGTTGGCTCGACAATCGCCTATTTCCTGGCCCGCACCGGCCAAGCCGGGTTGGTCAAGGTTATCGAGCCGGACCCTACTTACGAGTTCTCCGCGACTCCGGCTGCCAACGGAGGCATCCGCCAGCTCTTCAGCCTGCCCGAAAACATCCTCATGGCCCAGTATGGGCTCCGGTTCTTCGCCGATTTCGAGACGGAAATGGCCATAGAAACGGGCACCAACGCCGAGCCGGCCGGTATAGGCTTCAAGCGCCGGGGCTATCTTTTTATCTCCGACGGCGGCGGACACGCCCAGATGGAAGCCAACTTCGGTTTGCAGGAATCCCTGGGCGTCCGAGCCGACCGCTTGGACGCGAATGCGCTCAAGAACCGCTTTCCGTCCCTCAACACGGACGACGTAGCCCTCGCCGTACATTCGCCGGACGACGCATGGATCAACCCGCACGCGGCTCTCATGGGGTTCCGTAACAAGGCTCGCGCGTTGGGCGTGGACTACGTCAAGGACCGGGTCATTGACTGGCGAGCCGATGGCGGCCTGGCCCGAGACGTAGTCCTGGCGTCGGGTGCGACCATCGCCGCGGATACCTTCGTGCTCGCCGCTGGCGCCTGGTCGGCGGAGATCGGTGCCTTGATCGGGCTCAAGCTTCCCGTCGAGCCCATGTGCCGCGAAAGCCATTACTTCGTCACATCCAGCGAACTCGAGCCACTGCCCTTCATCAAGACCGAGACGCACCTGGCCTTCGGGCCGGAGGGCCGGGGCTACGCGGGTGGCTTGCCTGATTGGGACCAGCCGCCGGGTTTCGTCCTCGACCCCCACCCGAGCCGATTCGAGGACATCGTCTGGCCGGCCCTTGCGCACCGGGTGCCAGCCCTGGAGACCATCAAGCTGCAACGCACGTGGACCGGCCACTACGCCCGCAACACGCTGGATTTGACGGCGATCGTCGGCCGCTGGGAGGGCGGGTGCGAGAACGTCCACATGGCCTGCGGCTACTCGGGTCACGGCATCATGCACGCTCCGGCCACCGGGCTGGCGCTGGCCGAATTAATTCTGGAAGGCAGTTACAGGACGATCGACATTTCCGCCTTGGGTTACGGCCGCGTGCCGGCGGGCAGGCCCTATCGCGAACAGGGCATCGTGTAGACGCATACTCTCCGCGAACCTCGACGCCGGTGATTCTCTCCAATGACAGCATCACCAGCTCGTTGAATGTCTCGTCCGAGTATTTGCCGAGCCGTCTCCCCAACGCCCGTCAAGCGCGGGCGGCTGTTTTTGGGCGAGCGACGACTCGGCGCGATTACCTCTCGCGACGATACACCACCACGACGGTGACGTTGTCGTGGCCGCCGCCGGCGATCGCGGCGTCGATGAGCGCCTCGCACGCGGCGGCGGCATCGCCCGCGTGGCCGCGCAGGATGCTCGCGATCGCGTCGTCGGCGACCATGCCGGTGAGGCCGTCGCTGCACAGCAGGAAGGCGTGCGCCGCCGCCGCGTCGACCGCGAAGGCGTCGACCTCGACCCCGGCGTCGAGACCGACGCCGCGCGTGAGCATGTGCCCGGCGGGGGAATGGCGCGCCTCCTCGCGGGTCATGTAGCCGGCGCCGACCAGCGCCTCCGCCTGGGTGTGGTCGACGGTGATCTGCGCGAGGCGCTCGCCATCGAGGCGGTAGATGCGGCTGTCGCCGACGTGGGCGGCGGCCGCCTCGCCGTCGTCGCCGAGCCACAGGAGCGACAGCGTCGTTCCCATGCCGTGGAGCGCGGGATCGCGCCCCGCGGCGTGATGGACCGCGGCGTTGGCGGCGCATATGGCACGGGCGAGCCCAGCCGCCGGGTCGTCGGCGAGGCGTTCGGCCCCCGCGCGCAGCGCGTTGAGCGCCGCGTCGCGCGCCGTGGCACTGGCGACGTCGCCGCCGCGATGTCCGCCCATGCCGTCGGCGACGAGGTAACAGCCGAGCGCCCCGTCGAGGGCGTAGGCGTCCTCGTTGCGCTCGCGCAGAAGGCCGATGTCGGTCGTACCGAAGGCGATCCAGCCGGCCACGGCCTCAGGTCTCGCGCACCGCGACGGCGACGCCCGGGCTGAGGCCGAGCGCATCGGCGGCGCGCCCGCGGTTGACCGCGATCTCGGCGAGGCCGCTCGAGTTTTCGTACCAGAACGGCGCGCCCGGCGGCACTTCGGCGAAGGTGCGCGCCCGCGCGAGCACGCGGCCCGCGACCTCGAGGCCGGCGTCGGCGGGCAGCGCCGCGGCCCGCAAGCCCGTCATGGCGTTGCCGAAGCGATCGATGTAGACGATGCGCGCGAGGTCGTCGGGCCAGTCGCCCCCGGGCCGGGCCGCCCCGTCGCGAGGGTCGCCGCCGGGCCGCTCGCCGCAGGCGATGCGCGCGGCGGCGGGGGCGAAGAG
>JAZFVR010000163.1:0-2984 GCA_036447835.1 Alphaproteobacteria bacterium
CGAGGACGGCCTGGTGATGGTCGCGACCATCGCCTTCGGCATGGGCATCGACAAGCCCGACGTGCGCTTCGTCGCCCATCTCGACCTGCCCAAGAGCCTCGAGGCGTATTACCAGGAGACCGGCCGCGCCGGGCGCGACGGGCTCGCCGCCGACGCCTGGATGGTTTACGGCCTCGGCGACGTCGCCAAGCTGCGCCAGTTCACCGCCGCCTCCGAGGCGCCCGAGGCGCAGAAGAACGTCGAGCGCCAGAAGCTCGACGCCCTGCTCGGCTATTGCGAGACCACGCGCTGCCGCCGCCAGGTGCTGCTCGAATATTTCGGCGAGCGCCTTGCCGAGCCTTGCGGCAACTGCGACACCTGCCTCGAGCCCGCCGAGAGCTTCGACGGCACGCAGGCGGCGCAACAGGCGCTGTCGTGCGTCTACCGCACCGGCCAGCGCTTCGGCGCCGGCCACCTCATCGACGTGCTGCTCGGCGGCGACGGCGAGCGCATCCACCGCTTCGGCCACGACCGGCTCAGCACCTGGGGCATCGGCGGCGACCTGTCGCGCAACGAGTGGCGCTCGGTTTTCCGCCAGCTCGTCGCTCTCGGCCTGCTCGCGATCGACCCCGAGGGCCACGGCGGCCTGCGCCTCGGCGAAGGCAGCCGCGAGGTCTTGCGCGGCGAACGCAGCGTCGAGCTGCGCCGCGACCCGGCGCGAAAGACCGCCAAGGCGGCCGCGGCGAAGCGCGCGACGCTGGGGTTCGACGACCCGGACGACGAGGCGCTGTTCGAGGCGTTGCGCGCCCGGCGCCTGGCGCTTGCGAAGGCGCAAGGCGTGCCGCCCTACGTCATCTTCCACGACCGCACGCTTGCCGAGATCGCCCGCGCCCGGCCGCAACACCCCCACGAGCTGGCCCGGCTGTCGGGCGTCGGCGAGGCCAAGCTCGCGCGCTACGGCGACGACTTCCTCGCCGTCGTCGCCGGCCACCTCCCGGATTAAGCGCCCGCCGCGCCGGTTCGGCGGGTCACGTCGCCGAATTGGTGACAGCCATGGCGGCGGCACCGGAAACGAGCCACAGCGGACGGTGATCCGCGACGGCCGCGCGATTGCCTCGCGCCCGTCGCTGCCACATACTGGCGGGCAAGGAAAACCCGGGAAGGGGAGGGCGTTATGGCCGAGGGAATGATCGTGGCGCCGCAGCCCGAGGCGGTCGAGGCGGGCGCGGTCGTCCTCAAGCGCGGCGGCAACGCCGTCGACGCGGCGATCGCCTGCGCGCTCGTCCAGGGCGTGGTCGATCCGCTGATGGCGGGAATCGCCGGATTCGGCAGCCTGCAGCTCTACCTGCCGGCGAAGGGCGTGCACGGCTTCATCGACTTCCACGGCCGCGTGCCGGCGGCGGCGACGGCCGACATGTGGGCCGACCTCATCGAGGGCGAGGCCCGCGACGGCTTCGGCTTCATCCTGCGCGGCCGGGTCAACGACGTCGGCTACCAGTCGATCACCATTCCCGGCAGCCTCAGGGCCTACCACGAGGCGCAGAGCGAGCACGGCACGTGGCCGTGGCCGGAAGTCGTCGCGCCGGCGATCGAGCGCGCCGAGGCCGGCTACCTGGTGCGCCCGCACGTCTATCACTTCTGGATCGACGAAAGCGACATGGGCCGCGCGCCCAACGCCGAGCGCCTGCGCTGCACCGCGGCCGGGCGCCGCCTCTACTGCGACGCGAGCGGCGCGCCGCTCAAGCCCGGCACGCCGATCCGCAACCCCGACCTGGCGCGAAGCCTAAGGCGTATCGCCGAGGGCGGTGCCGATGTCTTTTACTCGGGCGACCTCGCCCTCGAGATCGACGCCGACATGCAGAAGAACGGCGGCCTGCTCTCGCTCGAGGACCTCGGGAACTACCGGACCACCCGCGTCGAGCCCCTGTGGGGCGAGTACCGCAGCCTGCGGGTCGCCACCAACAACCCGCCCGGCGGCGGCATCATGCTCGTCGAGATGCTCAACATCCTCGAGAACTTCGACCTCGCCGCGCTCGGCCACAACACGCCCGAATACATGCGCGTCGTCTGCGAGGCGATGAAGCGCGCGACCATCGACAAGGACGCCCACGTCGGCGACCCGGCGTTCATCGACGTTCCCGTGGCGCGCCTTGCCGACAAGGGCTACGCGCGCGAGCTGGCGGCGGCGATCGAGCGCGGCGAGAAGGCGCATGTCGAGCGCTATGCCGGCGCGCCCGAATCGAAGAACACCACACATATCTCGGTGATCGACGGGCACGGCAACGCAGTCTCGATGACGCACTCGCTCGGCATGCCCTCGGGCGTCATCAGCGACGGTCTCGGCTTCATGTACAACGGCTGCATGGCGGTGTTCGACCCGCGGCCCGGGCGCACCGGCTCGATCGCGCCGGGCAAGAGCCGCTTCAGCTCGATCTGCCCGACGATCGTGTTCAGGGACGACGAGCCCTACATCGTCATCGGCGCCCCCGGCGGCACCCAGATCGCCATGGGGGTGCTGCAGGCGATCCTCAACGTCGTCGATTTCGGCATGTCGATGGCGGACGCCGTCGCGGCGCCGCGGTTCTCGTCGACGAGCGACCTCGTCGACGTCTCGAACCGCATCCCCTCATACGTGACCCGCGAGCTCGAGGCGCAGGGCTACGAAATCGCTCGCAGCCACCTGAGCTACGGCTTCGCCGCGGTGCACGGCATCCGGATCGACGACGGCCGGCCCGAGGGCGCCGCCGACCCCGGCCACGACGGCATGGCGCTCGCGGTATGAGATGCGGCGCACGCAACAACGAAAGTGCCCCGCGCGGGCGGGGCCAAGTCGATTATTTGCCTATGTTTTTCTGATTGCGGGGGCACGCATTGGTCGAGACCGACATTCGCTTGCAGTGTCGATTTGAGCCGTCGCGGCGCCTGTTGTACGCGGGGCTTACTCGCTAGCTGCACCGAAACTAAGGGTTACAGTCGATCCTCACTTGATTCCTTGGTCGCATAAA
>JAZFVR010000164.1:0-2312 GCA_036447835.1 Alphaproteobacteria bacterium
AGGTCCTCGGCGATCTCGGTGACCAGCGCGAGGCCGGCGTTCCGCGCGCGCTCGCTCACCAGCGTCAGGCACGAGCCGACGCAGCAGGCCGGGGCGACCGCGGTGATCAAGAAGCCGATCTCGGCGCTCGACCTCTTGAATCACATCCGCTCGGCGATAGGCTTCGCCGCGGCCTGACGGAGGCCCGGTCGGTTCGCCGTCAGCCGGCGGCGCCTTGCCCTTCCTCGTCCATCTGCCCGAGCGCCGTTTCGACCGCGGCCGCGGTCGCGACCGCCGAGGTGCGGGTCAGTATCACGCAGGTACCCTGCTCGTCGAGCGGCATCGCCGGGCGTCTGGTCATGCGCCAGAGCGCGAAAGCGCCGATCGCGCCGTGGACCACGGCGAGGCACCAGAAGAATCCCGCCGGGCCAACGATCGACATCGTCGCCGCCACCGTGACCGGGCCGAAGATCGCACCAGCGCCGCCGGCGAAGACGAGGCCGCTGCTCGCCGCCACCATCTGCTCGGGCTCGAGGAAGTCGTTGGTGTGGGCGATGCACAGCGCGTACATGGGAAACGCGAGCCCGCCGAAGATGCACATGATCACGAAGGGCGCCCACCCACCGGCGCCCGCGAGCGCCGCGGCCGCCGCCGCCGCCGCGGCGAGGAAGGTGACGACGGTCAGCACGCGCCGGCGGTCGAAGCGATCCGAGAGGTGGCCGATCGGCCACTGAAAGACGACGGCGCCGAGAAACGCCATCGCCATGAACAGAGAGATCTGCGCCAGCGAGAGCCCGATCCCCTCGGCGTAGACCGCGCCCATGCCGAATACCGCGCCGGTCGAGAGCCCCGTGCCCATGGCGCCGATGACGCCGAGTGGCGACATGGCGTAGAGCTGGCGTATGCCGACCTGCGCCGGGGCGTCGAAGGGGGGCGCCGGCGAGGCGCTCAGGAGCATCGGCACGAGCGCCAGCGAGACCAGCGCCGAGGTCAGGATGAACAGCTCGAAGCCGGCGGGATCGGCTAGGTTGAGCAGCAGCTGCCCGCCCCCGAGGCCGCCGGTCATGATGACCATGTAGATCGACAGCACCTGGCCGCGCGTCTCGTTGGTGGCGCGGTCGTTGAGCCAGCTCTCGGCGACCACGTAAAGCCCGGCGAGGCACACGCCGGTGAGAACGCGCATGGCCACCCAGGTCGCCGGATTGACGAAGACGGCGTGCATGAGCGCCGCGGTCGAGACGAGCGAGGCGAGCGCCGCGAACACCCGCACGTGGCCGACTCGCCTGACGGCCCTGGGCGCCAGCACCGAGCCGGCGAGGAAGCCGGCGAAGTAGGCCGACATCACGATGCCGGTGAGCGCCGTGGGGAAGCCTTCGAGCGTGGCGCGCAGGCCGAGCAGGCTTCCCTGCAGGCCGTGGCCGAGCATCAACAGCGCGACGCCGAGGAACAGCGCCCAGGAGCCGGTGAGTGCCTCGCGCATGGTCCGCGCCCCGCGCCGTCCGCGTCGATCCGCCGCCTTATGCCCGAGCGGCGCGTTGCGCGCCATCAAAATCTGCACCGCGGACAGTCACCGGGGATCGGATCGTGGACGCGATGCGCGCTGACGGCGAAACGCGCTATGCTGGGCCGGCGATGATCTCGGTGATCATTCCGACGCTCGACGAGGCGAGGCGCCTGCCGGCGCTGCTCCGCGCGCTCGCTGCCGCGGACGCGGCGGCCGAGGTCGTCGTCGCCGACGGCGGCAGCGGCGACGGAACGCCCCGGCTCGCGGCCGCGCTCGGCGCGCGCTTCGTCGCCGCGCCGCAGGGGCGGGGGGCCCAGCTTCGCGCCGGGGCGGACGCCGCGCGCGGCGACGTGCTGCTGTTCCTGCACGCCGATTCGCGGTTCCCCGCGGGCGGGCTGGCGCGCATCCGCGAGGCGCTCGATGCCGCGCCGCACGCCGTCGGCGGCAACTTCCGCCTGGTCTTCGACGGCGGAACGAGTTTCGACCGGCGCCTCACCCGATTCTACAACTGGATGCGCTGCCGTGGCCTCTACTACGGCGATTCGGGCATCTTCGTGCGCCGCTCTGCTTACGACGCCATCGGCGGCTATAGGCCGTACGCCGTAATGGAAGACTACGACTTCGTCGCCCGCCTCGAGAGCTTCGGCGAGACCATCCGCGTCGACGAGCCGCCGCTCGTCACCTCGTCGCGCAAGTTCCGGGGCCGGCGCTCGCATCGCATCGTCGCCGGCTGGCTCGTGCTCCACGCGCTCTACCACCTGGGCGTCCCGCCCGAGCGCCTGGCGCGCATGTACTATCCGGTTCGGGGTTGAGACGTCACGCGCGGCAT
>JAZFVR010000165.1:0-6585 GCA_036447835.1 Alphaproteobacteria bacterium
TCCCGTTGTTTGCTCATGCTCCGGTTTTCACCCTTCTTCGCCCCGAGTTATTCCGCTCCACGCCGAAGACCCGCAAAACGTGTCTTCGCCGACGCTTGTTTCACCGCTCCAGACAAGAAACGAATGGCCGGCGGGCACGATACCGTGCCCGAGCCTGCCGCCCGGATGTCGCGTTCATTGCTTTGCTATTGCTTTGCTTAAGGTCGCACGATGGAAGCAAATATAACACGAAATCGCAAAAAATTCACCTCTGCGAAGTCATTTTTTACGGTTGCCGCGGATTCCCGGGCGCGCCGGGGCCGGGGCCGCCGTCAGCCGCCGCCCGACGAGCCCGGGTTGGGGCTGAAGTGCTTCATCTTGTCGGGCACGTCCCTCCATTCGTCGGCATCCGCCGGCGGGGTGCCCATGCGCGTGATGTTGGGCCATTGCTCGGAGTAGACCCGGTTGTGCTCGACCCACTTCGAGAGATCGCCCTCGGTGTCGGGCAGGATCGCCTCGACCGGGCATTCGGGCTCGCAGACGCCGCAATCGATACATTCATCGGGGTGGATGACGAGCATGTTCGCGCCCTCGTAGAAGCAGTCGACCGGGCCCACCTAGACGCACTCCATTAATTTGCACTGGATGCAGCTGTCGTTGACGATGGAGGTCATGGCGCTCTCCGGTGCACTCGCGTCCACGGCTTTCCCGACGCAATTTATTCCAACTTATTCATGTAGGGCCAAATCGCGAAATCTCACCCCGCGGCGCCGATCCGCTCCAGCGCCCGCTTGCGCGCCGCACCGCGATCACGGTCGGAGACGTAGATCAGCCCGGCGATGCGCCGCAGCAACGAATCCTCGTAAGCGTGCACCTCGCCGTCGGCGTACACCACCTCCCAGATCATCTCGATCAACTCGATCCGTTCGGCGGGAGAGAAGTTATCCTTGATAACGCGGGTGAAACGCAAGAGGTGTGTGGCGTCCTTCGCCGTTTGTTCGGCGGCGTCGACGAGGCGCCCGGCCTCGGCCTCGTCGAGGCCGAAGCGTTGGCGCACGAGGCGTTCGAAGACCGCGCGCTCGGCATCGTCGAAGCGTTCGTCGCTCAACGCCACCTCGGCGAGAAGCGCCGCCGCCGCGAGGTGGAGTTCGTCGACGCCGGCGGCCTCCGAGGCGGTCGGCTCGGCCGTGCCCGCGGCGGCGAAAAGGCTCTTGATGCGCGCGATCATCGCCCCTCCGTAGCACAGCCGCCGAGCGCTAGGCAACCACACGCTACCGGGATGACGCGGACCTCATGCAGCCCGCGACCATTACCCGGACAGGCTCCTAGCCGCCCTCGCGGAGGCGGTCGATGGCCCGGCGGTCGGCCTTGGTGGGACGGCCGGCGCCACGCGAGCGCGGCGCCGCGGAAGACGCCGCGCCCGCGCCCGCTCCCGCCGGGGCGAGATCTTCGTAAAGCGTGCGCGATTCCACAGCGGGGCCGCGCCGCGCGGCGAGCGCCAGCACCTTGACCACACGGATGCGGCGCGCCTGGGGAAAGGTCAGCACGTCGCCCGGCTTCACCGCCGCATGCGTCTTGGAGACGACCTCGCGGTTGATGCGCACGCGGCCCGCCGCGCACAGCCGCGTCGCCAGCGAGCGGGTCCCGAAGAAACGCGCGTACCACAGCCACTTGTCGAGGCGCAGGCGCTCGTCGCTCATGTGCCCGATCGCAAGCCCGCGAGCTTGGCGAAGGGCGACGCCGGGTCGGCCTTCCTCGGGCGCCGTGGAGCGCGCCGGGGCTTGCCGCCGCGCGTGCGCCCGGGCGCGGCGTAGCGCGGCGCAGAGTCATCGTCGGCCTCCTGGCGCCGGTAGCCGAGGCCGGCGAGCACCTCGTCGAGCTCCTCGGCGATGCAGCCGGCGAGGGCGGCGAGCTCCGCCGCCGGCTCGAAAGGCCCCTCGCGCGCGAGGCGGCGGGCCGCGGCGGCGACGCGCTCGACAATGTCGAGGCGCAGCGCGCGGCGGCCGAAGACACGGTAGCCGATGGCGGCGTAGAAGCCCACGGGCAGCGCCTCGTCGACGACTACCGAGACGCGCCCGCCGTCGGGCGCCGGCGGCACCCGTGGTTGTTTCGCGTGCACCGCCCACAGGAGCGCGCGGGCGCCGAGAGCGCGCGGCTTCAAGAGCCCGCGCACGAACACCGCCTCGCGCCCGAGGCGCACGTCGCGCGCGGCGAGCGCCTTGCGGTCCTCGGGCTTCAGCGCCTGCAACTGGCGCGCCACCGCGCGCCGCGGCACCGCGCCCAGCCCCTCGCCGAGCTGGAACAGGAGGCCGCGCACCGGCCCCGAGAGCGCGCCGGCGTCGGCCCCGAGCAGCGGCCCGACCGTGGCCCGCAGGTAGCCCGCGAGCCAGGCGTCGAGCCGCCGCCTCACCTTGTCGCTCGCCGGCCCGTCGAGGAGCTCGCTCGCCGCCGGCTCGAGCCGCGGGGCGAGCGCCGCCGTCCCGGCGACGAGGCGCGCCACCGGCCGCCCGCGCCACAGCACCTGCGCCCGCTCGTCGACGCCGAAGGCGGCGTCGGCGTCGGCGACGAGCGCGGCGACGCTCTTGGCGATCTCACCCTTGAGCCCCCGCTTGGCCGCTCTCCTCAGCGCCTTGCTCTCGTGGGGCGCGCTGGCGGCGTCGGCGATGAAACGGAAGCCCTCGAGCCGGCCAATGAAGTGCCCCTCGACCTCGACCGCGCCGTCGTCGGCGACGCTCGCGGCGATATCGCCATCGTCCTTCATGCGGCGCACGAGCACCGCCGTGCGGCGGTCGATGAACTGCTCGGTCAGGCGCTCGTGCAGGGCGTCCGAGAGGCGGTCCTCGATGGCGCGGGTGCGCTCCTGCCAGTGGGCGGCGTCGGCGAGCCAGCCGGTACGGTGCGACACGTATGTCCAGGTGCGGATGTGGGCGATGCGTGCGGCCAGCGTGTCGATGTCGCCGTCGCTGCGGTCGTGACGCGCCACCAGCCGCGCGACCCAGTCGTCGGGCAGGTGCCCATCGCCCTGCATCAGGTGGCGGTAGATGCGGTCGAGCAGGCGCACGTGGGCGTCGGCCATGAGCTTGCGGTAGTCGGGAATCCGGCACACCTCCCACAGCCGCCCGACCGCGTCGGGGGTGGTGGCGAGGGCTGCGATTTCGTCGTCGCGGGCGAGCGCGGCGAGCGCCAGGTAGTCGTCGGCGTCGGGGGCGCGCGCCAAGCCGGGTGCCGGCGGCGGCGCCTCGAGGCTGCCGAGCAGCGCCTTGAGCGAGGTGAACCTGAGCACAGTGTTGCGCCAGTTGATCGTCTTGAGTGCCCGGAAACGGTGGTTCTCGACCGCGTCGACGATGTCGGCGTCGAGCGGGCCGACGTCCGCCGCGGTGCCGAAGGTGCCGTCGTTCATGTGGCGGCCGGCGCGGCCGGCGATCTGCGCCACCTCGTCGGCGGTCAGCGCCCGCTCGCTGCGGCCGTCGAACTTGCGCAAGGACGCGAAGGCGACGTGGTTGACGTCCATGTTGAGGCCCATGCCGATGGCGTCGGTGGCGACCATGTAGTCGACCTCGCCGGCCTGGTAGAGCGCCACCTGCGCGTTGCGCGTGCGCGGGCTGAGCGCGCCGAGCACCACCGCGGCGCCGCCGCGCTGGCGGCGCAGGAACTCGGCGACGGCGTAGACCTCGGCGGCGGAGAAGGCGACCACCACGCTCCTCGGCGGCAGGCGCCCGAGCTTCTTGGTGCCGGCGTAGTCGAGCCTCGAAAACCGCGGCCGGGTGATGAAGTCGACCCCCGGCACCAGCCGGCGGATGAGCGGGCGGATCGTCTCGGCGCCGAGGAGCATGGTCTCCTCGAGCCCGCGCGCGTGCATGAGCCGGTGGGTGAACACGTGGCCGCGCTCGGCGTCGGCGGCGAGCTGGATTTCGTCGACCGCGAGGAACGCCACCGGGCGGTCGAGCGGCATCGCCTCGACGGTGCACACGAAGTAGCGCGGGCTCGCCGGCACCAGCTTCTCCTCGCCGGTGATCAGCGCCACCGCGCGCACGCCGACCTGCCCGACCGCGCGGTCGTAGATTTCGCGCGCGAGCAGCCGCAAGGGCAGGCCGATCATGCCGCTCCGGTGCCCCAGCATGCGCTCGACCGCGAGGTGGGTCTTGCCGGTGTTGGTGGGGCCGAGAACGGCGGTGACCCGCGGGGAAGCGTGGTGCGACGACGTCATGCCAGGAGAATCACGGCATCGTCCGGCGATTGCAAGCGGCAACGCTTGAACCCCGCGCCCCCGCCCCTCATATCGTGCGCAAGATTTGCGGGCCGCCACAGGGCCGAAGAAACGTGAGGGACGAGGGAATGACCGAGAACCCAGCTGCCACCGAGGAGCGCGCCTTCGAGGCCGAGGTCGGCAAGCTCCTCCACATCGTCGCCAACTCGCTCTACAGCGAGCGCGAGATCTTCCTGCGCGAGCTCATCTCCAACGCCTCCGACGCCTGCGACCGCCTGCGCTACGCGGCGCTGACCAAGCCCGAGCTCAGCGCCGGCGATGCCGACCTCAAGGTCAGCGTCGCAGCGGACGCCAAGGCGAAGACGATCACCGTCGCCGACAACGGCATCGGCATGAACCGCGACGACCTGATCGCCGACCTCGGCACCATCGCGCGCTCGGGCACCTCGGCGTTCCTCGAGCAATTGAGCGGCGACGAAGCCGACGACGTGGCGATGATCGGCCAGTTCGGCGTCGGCTTCTACTCGGCGTTCATGGTCGCCGACGAGGTCACGGTCGAAAGCCGCAAGGCCGGCGAGAACCAGGGCTGGCAGTGGCGTTCCGACGGCAAGGGCGCATACACCGTGGCGCCGGCGGAGGCCGCGGTGCCGCGCGGCACGCGCATCACGCTGCACCTGCGGAAGAACGCCAAGGAGTTCCTCGAGGCGGCGCGGCTCCGGCACATCGTCAAGACCTACTCCGACCACATCGCGCTTCCCATCGTGCTTACGGAAGACGGCAAGGAGGAGACGGTGAACACCGCCTCGGCGCTGTGGACGCGGCCCAAGGCCGAGATCACGGCCGAGCAGTACACCGAGTTCTACCACCACGCCGGCCACCTGTTCGACGAGCCGTGGCTCACCATCCACAACCGGGTCGAGGGCAAGCTCGAGTACACCAACCTGTTGTTCATACCCTCGGTCAAGCCGTTCGACCTCTTCCACCCCGACCGCAAGGGGCACCTCAAACTCTACGTCAAGCGCGTGTTCATCACCGACGACTGCGACGACCTCGTGCCCGGTTATCTGCGCTTCCTGCGCGGCGTCGTCGATTCGGAGGACATGCCGCTCAACATCAGCCGCGAGATGCTGCAGAACAACCCGGTGGTGGCGAAGATACGCGCCGGCCTGGTCAAGCGCGTGCTGGGCGAGCTCAAGAAGAAGGCCGAGAAAGCGCCCGACGACTACGCCGGGTTCTGGGGCACCTTCGGCGCCGTGCTCAAGGAGGGCATCTACGAGGACCACGCCAACCGCGACCGGCTCATCGCGCTGGCGCGCTTCCGCACCACCGGGGGCGAACGCCTCAAGAGCCTCGCCGATTACGTCGCCGCCATGAAGGACGGCCAGGAGGCGATCTACTACATCTCGGGCGACAGCGCCGAGGCCGTCGCCCGCAGCCCGCAGCTCGAGGCGTTCCGCGCCCGCGGCGTCGAGGTGCTGCTGCTCACCGACCCGGTCGACGAGTTCTGGGTGCCGGCGGTCGGCGCCTACGACGAGAAGCCGTTAAAGTCGGTGACCCGCGGCGGCGTCGACCTCGACAAGATCGCCGCGGACGACAAGGCCGACGCCGACGAAAAGCCCGACGACGACATCGGCGAGACCGACATCGACCGTCTCGTCGCTTCGTTCAAGCTCACGCTCAAGGACGCGGTCAAGGACGTGCGCACCTCGGCCCGGCTCACCGACAGCCCGGTGTGCCTGGTCGCCGACGAGGGCGACATCGACATGCACCTCGAACGCATGCTCAAGCAGCACAAGCAGATCGACGCGTCGTCGAGCCGCATCCTCGAGATCAACGCCAGGCACCCGCTGATCCGCGGCCTCGCCGGCCGGGTCAAGGCGGGCGGCGCGGCCGCCGACCTCGAAGACGCGGCGCAGCTGCTCCTCGATCAGGCGCGCATCGTCGAGGGCGAGCCCGTGACCGACCTCGCCGCCTTCGCGCGCCGCCTCGCCGCGGTGATGCAGAAGGGGTTGGCGACCTGAGAGCCGTGCCGCCGGGGAGCGCGCGGCCCCGGCACCACGGCGGGCGCCCGGCCGACGCGGTTCGCCGCGCCTAGAACGACTCGTCGCCCAACATCAAATTGCGCACGCCGAGCACCGGTCCGGTCATTTCGGCCTGGACGATGATTACGCAGCCGTCGCGGCCGCCCTCGCCTTGGGTGAGCGCGCTCGCCGGCAGGCGAATCTCGACGGGTTGGCCGCTCCACGAGCCGATCTGGCGTATCTCGCGCACAACGTTGAAGTTGCGCACCGTGCGGCCGGCGTTCTCGCCGCGCGCCACCGGGGTGTCGTGCTCGAAATCGTAACGCGCCAGCCACACCGTCGCGATGCCGTCGAACCGGCCGCCGGGCACCGACACCA
>JAZFVR010000166.1:0-2128 GCA_036447835.1 Alphaproteobacteria bacterium
ACCTCGAAGCTTTCGTTCATCGCGAAAAGCGTGTCGTACACCATGTAGCCGTGGTTGCGGGTGATGTACGCCGTGGTCCAGATCGGGTCGATGTTCTTAAGGTCCGCGTGCACCTTCACCTTGAGCACCGATTGCGCGGACGCGCCCGACATCAGGGCAAACGGCGCCAGCAAGCCGAGCACCGCGGCCGCCGCCAATGCGCCGGTCAGTTTCCTGAATAGCGATGACATTCGTACCCTCCCATTTTTTTGCGGTTTGCGCGAACACGCTTGCAATGCGCGTTCGACGTGAGGCCGTGGCGGCCCCAACGAATACCGTACGGAATATGCGACAGCATGGCTCAATCCGGGGTCGATGAAAAGGGCGGAATCGTCGTGCATCTGCGCCATGTGGGCCAATCGGCGCGCTCGTCCCCGGGCTCAGGCGAGCGGCAGGCTGAGCGGCGATATGTCGGCCGCGCGGCGGCCCGCGTAGTCGTGCCCGGGGGTCGCCTCGAGCATGCGCGCCTGGGCCTCCTCGAGGCGGCCGACCGCATCGTCACGGTCGAGGGTCAGCACCTTGCGGTCCGCGACCACCTTGACGCCGTCTATGTAGACGTCGCGAACGGCGCGCTCGGCCGCCGTGTAGACGAGGCTGCGCAACGGATCGCGCGCCGGGCGCATGGTCACGTCGGCGAGGTCGACGAGCACGAGATCGGCCTTCGCGCCGGCCGCGACGCGCCCGATGTCGTCGCGCAGCAGCGCCGCCGCACCGCCCACGGTCGCCGCGTGCAGCACGTCGGCGGTGTGCAGCGTGTCGATGTCCCCGGCGGCGACGCGCGCGAGGATCGCGGCGCCGCGCAGCTCCTCGAGCATGTTGTGCGGCGAGCAATCGGTGCCGATGCCGACGTTGACGCCGGCGCGCCGGTAGCGGCCGAGGTCGTGCAGCGTCTGGCCGTAACGGCTGAACACGGTGGGGCAATGGGCGACCGAGGTGCCGCTTTCGGCGATCAGGCCGAGGTCCTCGCGCGTCGACCAGTGCAGCCACGGGTGCGCGTCGATGAAGATCGCGTGGCCGAGCACCGTGCCGGGGCCGAGAAGGCCGATGTCGTGTGCCCATTGCACCGGGGTCCTGCCGTGGCGCCCGACCATGACGTTGAACTCGACGACGCTCTGCGAGGCGTGCACCGTGAGCGGCCGGCCGCGCTCGCGCGCCGCGGCGACGCTGTCGCGCAGCAGTTCTTCGCTGCAGGTGTCGATCTGCCACGGTGAGATCACGCCCGAGAGCCGGCCGCAGGCGTGCCCCTCGGCGGCATCGATGAGCGCGAGGGCGCGCTCGAGCCCGGCGCGCCCGGCGGCCTCGTCCCAGGCGTATTTGAGCTCGTGCCGGTTCTCCATGTACCAGCGCGCCGAGGCGTAGCCCGGGGCGACGAAGCCGCGCAGGCCGCTCTTCGCCATCAGCTCGATCCAGCCGTCGAAGGGGTCCGAGAGGTCGGCGAGCGCGGTGACGCCCGAGGCGAGCAGCTCGCAGTAGGCGACCTCGGCGGCGGCGCGACAGCCGTCCTCGTCGAGGTGAAACGCCTGCATGCGCTCGTAGAGCCCGGTCATGTACATCTCGCGCACGCCGTGCTCCTCGCGCACGCCCTTCTGCGCCGGCTCGGTTGCCGGGTGCGAATGGATGTCGACGAGGCCGGGCATGACGAACAGGTCGCGGCCGTCGATGACCTCGTCGACGTCGCCGCCGTAGTCGCGGCCGACGAAGGCGATGGTGTCGCCGCTGAACACGACGTCGACATCGCGCCTGTAGACGTGGCGCTCGGCGGCCGCGTCCCAGGCGGCGACCCAGGCGGCGTTGCGGATGCAGGTGGTCGTGGTCATGGCGCGTCGTCTCCGCGTCTTTGTTTCTTGTCTCCCTTGATGGTAGGCATGGTAGGTGGCCCCCCAATCCCGGTCAACGCGACCGCTGCGGTTGTCAGCGCAGGCCGCGTGTTGTCCAATTGGAGGCCAGGCAAACCGGGGAGGAGCCCATGCGGGAGAATCGGCTGCGCAGCATCTGGGGCGAGGGCGGTGCCGTGATCAACGGCTGGCTCGGCATCCCCTCGAGCGTCTCGGCGGAGAACATGGCCCATCGCGGCTTCGATTCGCTCACC
>JAZFVR010000167.1:0-2027 GCA_036447835.1 Alphaproteobacteria bacterium
CCAGCGCCGCCTGGAGCGCGCGCCGCCTGTCCACATCGGGGCGACCCTCGGCGCAGGCGATCAGCGCCGCCGCCGCCATGGCGGCGCCCAACAGCGGCCTGTTGCAAGCCCACTCCGCCTGCCTGAAAAGGTCTTCGGCGCGCCTGTCGAACTGGCTCAACAAGGTTTCCCGTTGCGTTCCGGGATAAGCCCTGTACGGATTCGGAAGCTCCCGATCTAGCGCCCTGGGACGGGCTACCGATCCCTCACCCCACGAAGATTCACCGTTTCGACCGCAAATGCGCGCGCATACTACCCCCAATGCAACCGATTCGGGCAAGATATTTGGAAGGCCTCATGGATCGCGGCCGGTCACTTCATCTCCACTTCGATGAAGGCGAATTCGTAGATGTTGGCGTTGATCACGTCGTGCTCGACGCCGCGGTCGCGGAAGTAGGGCACGCCCTTGCTCAGCTCGGCGATGGTCTCGGCGCCGCCCTCGGTGACGATGCGCAACTTGCCGTCCAGCAGCGGCACCACGACGTAGTCGTATTCGTGGCGATGCCAGCCGGTCGCAGCACCTGGCGCGAAGCGCCATTCGGTGACCCGCACCCGTTCGTTGTCGATGAACACCGTGGGTGTCGCCTCTTTCATCTCCACCCTCTTCCCCCCGTGCGGTCAACCGGCCAGCGCGTCGCAGAGCCCGGCCAGCGTGTCGAGCTCGTCGAGCCGCCACAGCAGGGCGAGGGTCTCCCGCGCCCGCGCCGCGCCGAGCACCGGGCCGGCGAGCCCGAGGTATTTGTCGCCGAGCGCCCCGTCGTCCAGGGGATTGCGCTGCGCGCCGAGGGGTTCGTCCACGGCGCGCGTGAAGCACCGGCCGCCGCTGGCGTGCAGCGTAACCTTGGCGGGCCGCAAGCGCGGATAGCGGGCCTCGCAGTCGGCATCGACGAAAACCGCGATCTTGGCGCAGTCGGCGGTCACCGCCGGGTCGCCGCGGCAGGCCGCGGAGAAATGCTCGGGCCGGACGCCGCGCGCGTGCAGCGCCGTCGCCATGACGAAGGGAAAGCTGAGCTGGGCGGTCGCCATGCTGTCCCAACCGGTCGCGCCGTGGGCGGCGGCGAAGGCGTAGGTGCCGACCTCGACCTTTTCCACCGCCGCGGGATCCAACTCCTCGGCGTCCAGAATCTCGAACAGGGCGTCGAGCGCGCCATGGAAGTGGCGGCAGCAGGCGTAGGGTTTGATGTAGCACTGGGCGATCGCGAAACCGTCCCGACCCGCTATTTCGTCGATGGGCGTGGCGTCGCCGCCGGCGAAGGCCTGGAAGAAGCCGTCCGGGCATTCCAGCACATTCGGCGGACCCGCGATGCCGCGTTCGGCCATCAGCGCCGCCAGCAGCCCGCCCCGCGCCGCCTGGCCGGCGTGCAGGCGCTTGACCTCGGCACCGCCGCCGACGAAGGCGAACAGCCCACCCGCCGCACTGGCCGCCAGCCCGAATGCGTTCTCCATGGCTGCTGCGTCGAGGCCGCGCAGGCCGCCCACCGCCGCCGCCGCGCCGAAGGCGCCGCAGGCCCCGGTGGCGTGAAAGCCGCGCCGGCGCAGGCCCGGCTGGGCCGCGGCGGCGATCCGCGCCACCACCTCGTACCCGGCGGCGACCGCGGTCAGGAGCGCCGGGCCGCTCGCACCTTGAACGTAACCGGCCGCCAACGCCGCCGGCACCACCACGCAGCCCGGGTGCACCGAGCCGGGGCGGTAGCCGTCGTCGAGCTCGAGGCCGTGGCCGGCGGCGCCGCCGAGATAGGCGGCGCTCGGGGCGTCGGCGCGGCGGCGGCGCCCCGGCACCGGCACGGTACACGCCGCCAAGCCGTGCACGAGCACCGCCTCGGCCGTCTCGGTCACGCTTTGCCCGCTGCCGGCCAGGCAGGCGCCGAGGGTGTCGAGAATGTGGCGCCTGGCCGCATGCCGGGTCGCGGCGTCGAGATCCTCGTAGCCGAGCCCGGCTGCGAAGCGGGCGAGCCGCCGGGTCGCGCCAATGGTCTCGTCCGGTCGAA
>JAZFVR010000168.1:0-6922 GCA_036447835.1 Alphaproteobacteria bacterium
GATCACCACGCGCCCCCATTCGAGCTCGAGATAAAGGGTGTTCTCCGGGTCGCCGGCCATCGCCGTTCCTCCCTGCAGAACCAGGCCCAGGGCCAGCGTTGCCAATGCTGCAAACTTGCTCATGCCGCGCACCATCTTCGAATTCCCGTCGCTACACAAGGGTTTCGCGCAGGCGGCGCCTCAATCGGGCGGCTCCGGGCGCTTCGGCGCCACGAAGGGAACCAGGAACACGATACAGGCGGCGAGGAAGAACACGCCGCCCAGGATGCCCAGCGCGTCGCCGGCGCGGATGCTCGCGGCGATGAACAACGCCGCGGAGACGACGAACAGCAGCCAGCCCGCGATGTGGATTTTCCTTTGCGTCGCTTCGCTCATGGCGTTTGCGTCGCTTCGCTCAGGGCGCGGCCGCGAGGGTGGTGCCGCCGCCCGACTATTCGTCTGGCCCGCCTATTCCCCGGGCGGCTTGATCATGCGCCCGAGCGGCTTGCCGGCGAAGATGTGGACGTGGAAATGCGGCACCTCCTGATTGGCCTCGGCGCCGTTGTTGGCGAGGATGCGGTAACCCCGTTCGACCACCCCGAGGTCGCGGGCGATCTTGCCGACGGCGCGCGTCAGCGCGGCGATCTCGGCGTCGGACGCGTCGGTCGAGAAATCGTCGAGCGACACGTAGCGTCCCTTGGGGATGACCAGCACGTGCACCGGCGTCTGCGGGTTGATGTCGTTGAAGGCGAGCACGTGGTCGTCCTCGTAGACCTTGTCGCAGGGAATCTCGCCGCGCAGGATCCTGGCGAAGATGTTGTCGTCGTCGTAGGCCATGGCCCCCCGCTGTCTCGTTCGATAGCTTATACCGAAAGACAAAACGATTGACCCGTTTTGGCTTTCGGAGCCCGCGACTGCGGGCCGCCGCTTATGCGGCGTAAGCCTGCGTGGCGTTTGAACGCAAGCCAAAGTCACGATCTTCGTGACTCTGGCTAGTTCGCGTCGCCGCGCGACCGCGCCGCCTTCTCGTCGAGGCCCGAGGTGCCGCGCCGGCGTTCAAGCTCGGCGTAGACCTCGTCGGGCGCGATACCGGCGTCGGCCCACAGCACGAGCAGGTGGAAGAGCAGATCGGCGCTCTCGCGCACCACGCCGTCGCGCTCGTGCGCGAGTGCCGCGATCACTGTCTCGAGCGCCTCCTCGCCGAGCTTGCGCGCCACCACGGGCGTGCCGCCGGCGAGCGTTTCGGCGACGTAGGATTGGCGCGGGTCGGCGCCGCGCCGCTGCTCGATCACGGCGAACAGCGCGTCGAGCACTTGGGCGCCGTCGCTATCCTTCGCCGCCATAGACCGTTTCCGGGTCGACGAGCGGCTCGCTCAGGCTGACGAGGCGGCCCTCGCGAACGCCGCGGAAGAAGCAGCTGCGCTGCCCGGTGTGGCACGCCGCGCCGTGCTGCTCGACGCGAACGAGCAGCGTGTCGCCGTCGCAGTCGAGGCGCAGCTCGACGAGGCGCTGGACGTGGCCCGAGCGCTCGCCCTTGCGCCACAGCGCGCGCCGCGAGCGCGACCAGTAGCAGACGCGCCCCGTGGCGAGCGTCTCGGCCACCGCGGCGCGGTTCATCCACGCCAGCATCAGCACCTCGCCGGTATCGTGCTGCTGGGCGACCGCGGGCACCAGGCCGTCGGCGTCGAAGACGATGGCGTCGATGAGCTGGTTGGTGTCGGGGGCGTCGCTCACGGGCGAAACCTCGCGGGGCATTGCGCCGCCGGCTTAGCAGATTTCGCCAGCGCTGTCACGGCGCCGGGAGGCCGGCGCCTTGCCTGCCCGGCGTCCTCTGTGGAACTCTCAGGCGTCGCAACCGAACCCGGGAGGACCGCCATGGCGAACACGCCGCCGATCGTCAACCTCGACACCATCGAAACCGAGGCTTACGGCAAGGGAGGCCGCTTCGCCGCCACCCTGGGCCGCATCGGCCGCCATCTCGGCGCGCGCAAGCTCGGCTGCACGCTGGTCACGCTGGCGCCCGGCAAGGCCGCGTGGCCGTATCACCTGCATTACGGGCAGGAGGAGATGTTCGTGGTCCTCGAAGGCGCGGGCACGCTGCGCTACGACGGGGCGAAACATCCGCTGCGCGCCGGCGACGTGGTGTTCACGCCGCCGGGGCCGGGAACGGCGCACCAGATCGTCAACGGCTCCGACGCGCCCTTGCGCTACCTCGCGCTGAGCTCGATGGACGATCCCGAGGTCTGCGAATACCCGGACTCGGGCAAGATCGGCGCCTACGCCGGCGAGAGCGGCGAGCGCGCGCTCGCCTTCCTGGCGCGCACGGGCGCCGCGGTCGATTACTGGGACGGCGAGGACTGAGCGCCGCGGATTAGAGCCTGATGGGTACGCCGGCGGCGTGCATATGCGCCTTGGCCTCGGCGATGCTGTGTTCGCCGAAGTGGAAGATCGAGGCGGCGAGCACGGCGCTGGCGTGGCCGTCGCGCACGCCCTCGACGAGGTGGTCGAGGGTGCCGACGCCGCCCGAGGCGATCACCGGCACCGGCACCGCGTCGGCGACGCTGCGCGTGAGTTCGATGTCGAAGCCCAGCTTGGTGCCGTCGCGGTCCATCGAGGTGAGCAGGATCTCGCCGGCTCCCGCCGCCGCCACCGCTACCGCCCAGTCGAGGGCGTCGATGCCCGTCGCCTTGCGACCGCCGTGGGTGAAGACCTCGAAGCGGCCGGGGCCCGCGCGCTTGGCGTCGACGGCGACGACGACGCACTGGGCGCCGACGGCGTGTGCGGCTTCCGAGACGAACTCCGGGCGCTCGATCGCCGCGGTGTTGATCGCCACCTTGTCGGCGCCGGCGCGCAGCAGCTTGCGGATGTCGTCGACGACGCGCACGCCGCCGCCGACGGTGAGCGGCATGAAGCACTGCTCGGCGGTGCCGGCGACGACGTCGTACATGATGTCGCGGTTCTCGTGCGAGGCGGCGATGTCGAGGAAGCACAGCTCGTCGGCCCCTTGCGCGTCGTAGACGCGCGCCTGTTCGACCGGGTCGCCGGCGTCGACGAGGTCGACGAAGCGCACGCCCTTGACGACGCGCCCGCCGTGGACGTCGAGGCAGGGAATGATGCGCGCCTTGAGCACCGCCTTATCGCTCAGGCGGCGAGCGCGGCGAGCGCGGCCCGAGGCTCGATGCGCCCTTCGTAGAAGGCGCGGCCGACGATGACGCCGGCGACGCCCGCGTCCTCGATTGCCTTAAGCGCACGGAGGTCGTCGAGCGTGGCGACGCCGCCCGAGGCGATCACCGGCGTGTCGACCGCGCGGGCGAGCGCCTCGGTCGCGGCGACGTTGACGCCTTCGAGAGTGCCGTCGCGCGCGATGTCGGTGTAGATGATGGCGGCGGCGCCGGCGTCCTCGAAGCGGAGCGCGAGCTCGCGCGCCTCGATCTCGGTGCTCTCGGCCCAGCCGGCGACCGCGACGCGGCCCTCGCGGGCGTCGATGGCGACGGCGACGCGCCCGGGAAACGCCCGCGACGCCGCCCGCACCAGCTCCGGCTCGCGCACCGCCGCGGTGCCGAGGATCACCCGCGCGACTCCCGCCGCGAACCACGCCTTGACCGTCGCCACGTCGCGGATGCCGCCGCCGAGCTGCAGCGGAACCTCGACCGCATCGAGGATGGCGGAGACCGCGGCGACGTTGACCGGCGCGCCGGCGACCGCGCCGTCGAGGTCGACGACGTGCAGCCACGCGCAGCCGGCGTCGACGAAGCTCCTTGCCTGCGCCGCCGGGTCGTCGGCGTAGACGGTCGCCCGGGTCATGTCGCCCTGGACGAGGCGCACGCAGGCACCGCGTTTAAGGTCGATCGCGGGGTAGAGGATCATCCGGGGTGTTTCCGGGAATCGCTCACCGGCAGGCGCCTAGAGCCGCTTGACGTAGAAATGGCCGGCGATCATGGCGTCGTCGTCGCGGGCGTAGCACGGCAGCGTGCCCCAGCGCTCGTAGCCGCAGCTCTCGTAGAGCCTGATCGCCGCGGCCTGCGTCTCGCGCACGTCGAGATACATGACCTCGAAGCTTTCGGCGACCGCGGCCGCTTCGACCGTGTCGACGAGGCTGCGCGCAAGCCCGTGCTCGCGCGCCCAGGGGGCGACGAAATGGATCGACAGCGTCGCCGCGAAGGCGCGCGCCTCGTGGTTCGGCGGCGGCTTGACGAGCTGGGCCGCGGCGGCGATGACGCCGTCGAGGCGGCCCACGAACAGCTCGCGCTCGGGAACCACGAGCACGCCGCGCCAGTAGGCCTCGAGCTGGGGCCGGGGCGGCGGGCGCAGCCAGCCGAAGCCGTTGCCGTCGAGGATCGCGGCGTCGGCGGCGTCGCAGAGATCGTTGAGGTCGCGGGTCTCGAGCGCGGTGATCCGCTCGACCGAGGCGATGGCGGGGATGGCGGGTGTTATCGGTTTCACGGTGTCCACTCGAGGAAATTGGCGATCAGCCTGAGGCCCGCGGCCTGGCTCTTCTCGGGGTGAAACTGCACGCCGGCCACGTTGCCGCGCGCGACCATGGCGGTGACCGGCCCACCGTAATCGGCGGTCGCCAACACGTCGCCTTCGTCCTCGCAGCACAGGTGGTAGCCGTGCACGAAGTACATATGCGTACCCGCGGCGATGTCGGCAAGCAATGGATGATCGGGGTCGCGGAGGTCGAGCTCGTTCCAGCCCATGTGCGGCACCTTGAGCGCCGGGTCCGCCGGGGCGAGGCGCACCGCCTCGCCGCGGATCCACCCCAGGCCCTCGTGGCTGCCGTGCTCGCGCCCGCGCGTCGCCGTGAGCTGCATGCCGACGCAGATGCCGAGGAAGGGGCGGGCGCGCGCGGCCACCGCGTCGGCGAGCGCGTCGACGAGCCCGGGCCGGGCGGCGAGCAAGGCGAGACAGTCGGCGAAGGCGCCGACGCCGGGGAGCACGACGCGGTCGGCGGCGCGCACGTCGCCCGCTTCACCGCTGACGCACACGCGCGCGCCGGCTTGGGCCGCGGCGCGCTCGAACGCCTTGGCCGCCGAGCGCAGATTGCCCGAGCCGTAGTCGACGATGACGACGTTCACTTGAAGACGAACGACTGGCGGTCGAAGAAGCGCTGCTCGGCCGTCACCAGGTTGCGGCCGACGGCGACGCCGGCGAATATGTAGCCGCGCTTCACCAGCCGCCGCCGCCGCCAGTCTTCGGCGTGAAGGCCGACGAGCGCCATGTAGCCGAGCTGGATCGCCGCCCGGCTCACCGCATCGAGGCCGAGCCACGCGGCGCCGGCGCCGAGAACGGCGCCGACCGCGAACAGGATCGCCGCCCACAGCCACAGCCGGTGATAGAGCGCCCACAACACGGTGAACAGCGCCGCCGGCCACGAGAACCCCTCGCGCACGAGCACCGCGTTCTGGTCGGTCGCCGTCGCCGCCGGGTCGACGAGCACGGTGTAGACGCGCATGCTCAGTCCTTCGCCGCCGGCCCGAGCACGCCCTTGGTCGACGGCACGGCGCCCGCCTGGCGCGGGTCGATCGCGACCGCCTGCCGGAGCGCCCGGGCCAGCCCCTTGTAGCAGCTCTCGACGATGTGGTGGTTGTTCTCGCCGTAGAGATTGTCGACGTGCAGCGTGAGGCCGGCGTTCTGGGCGAAGGCCTGGAACCACTCCTTGAACAGCTCGCTGTCCATGTCGCCGATCTTGACGCGCGTGAATTTGACCTTCCACACCAGATAGGGGCGGTTCGAGGCGTCGACCGCGACCCGCGTGCAGGTCTCGTCCATGGGAATCGTCGCCACGCCGTAGCGCACGATTCCCTTGCGCTCGCCGAGCGCCTTCGAGACCGCCTCGCCGAGCGCGATCGCCGTGTCCTCGGTGGTGTGGTGCATGTCGACGTGGAGGTCGCCCTGCGCTTGTAGCGTCACGTCGATGAGGCTGTGGCGCGACAGCTGCTCGAGCATGTGATCGAGGAAGCCGATGCCGGTCGAGATTTCATAGGCGCCGCTGCCGTCGAGGTCGACGGCGACGGCGATGCTGGTCTCCTTGGTGCTGCGCTCGACGCCCGCCTTACGCATGGACCGCCCTCCCGCGATGCGGCGAAAAAAGCCGCGCCGTTGTAACAGGATCGCGGGCGTTCCGCCACCACCTTGGCGGGCGGCCGCGGCGCACTATGTTGCTCCTCCAGGACCGGGAGAACCGATAAGGTGCAGGAACCATGACCGCGCATTACTTCGCCGCCGGCGAGACGATCTTTCGCGAGGGTGACACGGCGGACTTCGCCTATCTCATCCATTCGGGCCGCGTCGAGATCGTCAAGGAGACCGACGACGGGCCCGTGCGCCTCGCCTTTCTCGGCGAGGGCGACATGTTCGGCGAGATGGGGGTGCTCGACGAGTGCCCGCGCTCGGCCACGGCGCGCGCCTGCGAGCCCGTCGAGGCGAGCGCCATCGACCAGAACGCGCTCCTCGCCATGCTCGTCTCGCGGCCGCGCGACAGCCTCGCGGTGCTGCGCGCGGTGTTCGGGCGCCTGCGCACCATGAACCAGTGGGTGGCCGATCTCGCCTCGCCGCGCGCCGCCGGCCCGTGGATCGCCCAGGTGGCGCTGCGCGCGATCGCGCCGGACGCCGGCGAGGCGCCCGCCGGCGACGCGCCGCCCGCCTTCTTGCCGCGTCCCCCGGCGAAGCGCCGCCCGCCCGGCGGCGCCGGGACGGCTGCGCCGAACGGGCCGAGCCCCGCCGCCGCCGGGCGCTTCACCCTCGAGGTCGGGCCCGAAGGCGTCTCGGTGCGCGAGGCGGGCGGCGCCCCGGGCACGCTGGTCAACGGCGCACCCATCGACGGCCGCGCCACGGCGCCGCTTCACGTCGGCGCCAACGAGGTCGTCGCCTTCGGCTCAGGTGCGCCGGCGCGCTACCGCATCGTCATCGAGGCGCTCGACGCCGAAGCCGAAGCGACCGC
>JAZFVR010000169.1:0-3702 GCA_036447835.1 Alphaproteobacteria bacterium
CGTCGCCGAGGATGCCGCGTGCCGCGCGCACCCCGCGCCCATCGCCGAGATGGACGCCGTCGGCGCCGGTGTCCGCCGCGACGTCGGCGTGCTCATCGATCACCAAGGCGACGTCGCGCGCACGGCAAACCGGCATCAACGCCGCCGCGGCGCGCCGGATCGCCTCGTCACTGGCGCCTGGCAGGCGGAGCTGCACGCAGGCGACGTCGCCCGCGGCGAGCGCGGCGGCGAGCGTATCGGCGAAGCGCGCCGGCTCGATGCCGGGTGGCGTGATCAGGTAGAGCCGGCAGCGCGGCGCGGCCTCGGCGTTCGCCATGGCGGGGCCGGCCGCCGGCCGTTTCAGGCGGCTTCCTTTTCCATGGCGGCGTCGTAGGCGCCGTGGCGCGCGGCGCCGTTGAGCCGGGCGCGGTGGTAGAGTGCCTTCTTCGCCTTTTCGGCGTTCTCCGCCTTGCCCGCCCACACCTTGAGCGGCGGCGCCTGGAGAGCGCGGCCATAGGAGAAGCTGAGCTGCCACGGGTGCGTCTCGGCCATCGCGTTCATGGCGTTGAGATGCGCGGTGGCGGCCTCGTCCGATTGTCCGCCCGAGAGGAAGACGATGCCCGGCACCGCCGCCGGCACGCAGCGGCGCAGGCTGCGCACAGTCGCCGCCGCCACCTCCTCGGCGCTCGCCTGCGGCCGATGGTCCTTGCCGGGGAGCACCATGTTGGGCTTGAGTAGCATTTGCTCGAAGACGACGCGCTGCTCGAACAGCGCGTCGAAGACGCGATGCAGCGTCACCTCGGTGACGCCGGCACAGAGCTCGAGCGAATGGTCGCCGTCGATCAGCACCTCGGGCTCGACGATGGGCACCAGCCCGGCCTCCTGCGACAGCGCGGCGAAGCGTGCCAGCGCGTGGGCGTTGGCGTCGATGCAGTAGGTGGTCGGGATGCCCTCGCCGATGGTGATCACGGCGCGCCATTTGGTGAACCGCGCGCCGAGTTCGAAGTACTCGTCGAGGCGCTCGCGCAGGCCGTCGAGGCCTTCGGTCACCTTCTCGGCGCTCGCGCCGGCGAGCGCCTTGGCGCCCTTGTCGACCTTGATGCCGGAAACGATGCCCGCGGCGCCGAGCACGTCGACGAACGGCCTGCCGTCGGCCGCCTTCTGGCGGATCGTCTCGTCGAACAGGATGACGCCCGAGATGAACTCGCCGGCGCCCGGCGTGGTGAACAGGATCTCGCGGTACGAGCGGCGGTTCTCCTCGGTCGATTCGACGCCGATCGCCGCGAAGCGCTTCTTGATCGTGCCCGAGCTTTCGTCGGCCGCGAGGATGCCCTTGCCCGGGGCGACCAGCGCGTTGGCCGTGGCTGCGAGGTCGTGTGCCATGGGTGCCGCTCCTTGGAATAATCGTCGTGGGTGGCGGGCGCGCCTGGCGCCGGCCTCCTTATACCTCACGTGTCCCGGGGGTTTTCGATTCTGTTAGCCCAGCGTCGGCGCTTTTGCAACGGCGCCGAGTCAGGGCGCGTCGCCGGCGAGAAAGGCGCGGCACGCGGCTTCCGCGTCCGCGCGGTCGAGGAGATCGAGCGTCTCCTCGTCCGGGTCGTCGGTGACGAGCGTTGCCCCGCTCTGTTCGGCGATGTCGGCGAGCTTGTCGCGCACGTTCTCGGGACCGGAGAAGCCGAGCGCCTTCCAGCCGATGCGCAGCGCGCCCTGCGCCGTGCCCGCGTCGCCGCCGCAGTCGATCACTGCGGTCAGCGCGACCCCGGGATGCTCTGCCGCGGCCTCGTCGACGATCGCCTTGAGATACTGCGTGCCGGCGTAGGCCGCCGCCCCCGGCGCCGTGCGCAGGGTGAGCGGCACGCCCGCTCCGGCCGCCGCGGCGAGCGCGGCGCGGGCGTGGGCGAGCGAATGGAAGACGACGACGCGCCGGCTCATCGGCGGCGCCCTCAAGCGGAGAGCGCCGCGACCCCCGGCAGCTCCTTGCCCTCGAGCCACTCGAGGAAGGCGCCGCCGGCTGTCGAGACGTAGGTGAAGTCGTCGAGCACGCCGGCCCTGGCAAGCGCCGCGAGCGTGTCGCCGCCGCCGGCGACGCTGGTGAGCTGCCCGCCAACGGTGAGCCTGGCGATGGCGCGGGCGACCGCGTTGGTGCCTTCGTCGAAGCCGGCGAGCTCGAAGGCGCCGAGCGGGCCGTTCCACACCACCGTCTTCACGCTTTCGAGGCGGGCGGCGATGGCGGCGGCGGTCTCGGGGCCGACGTCGAGGATCATGGCGTCGTCGGGCACCTCGCCCACGGCCACCACGTTTCGCGGCGCGCCGCCCTCGAACCTCGTCGTCGTCACCGCATCGCCGGGCAGCAGCACCTCGCAGCCGGCGCTCTCGGCGCGCGCGAGGATGTCGCGCGCGGTCGCCGCCATGTCGCGCTCGCACAGCGACTTTCCCACCGCGTGCCCCTGCGCGTGGAGGAACGTGTTGGCCATGCCGCCGCCGATGACGAGCACGTCGACGCGCTCGATCAGGTGACCGAGCGCGGCGAGCTTGCTCGACACCTTGGCACCGCCGATCACCGCGGCGACGGGGCGCGTGGGCGTGTCGAGCACCCTGTCGAGCGCCTCGAGCTCGGCCTGCATCAGCCGCCCGGCACAGGCCGGCAGCAGCCTGGCGACGCCGACAGTCGAGGCATGCGCCCGGTGGGCGGCGGAGAACGCGTCGTTGACATAGACCTCGCCGAGCGCCGCGAGCGCCGCGGCGAAGCCGGCGTCGTTGATCTCCTCGCCGGCATGGAAGCGCAGGTTCTCGAGCAGCACGACGCCGCCCGGTGCGAGGGCCCCGACCGCGCGCTCGGCGTCGGCACCGACGCAGTCCGCGGCGAAAGCCACGGGGGCGCCGAGCGCCTGCGCCAGCCGATCGGCAAGCGGCGCCAGCGACAGCGCTGCGACGCGCCTGCCCTTGGGCCGCCCGAAGTGCGACAGGACGACGACGCGCGCGCGCTTTCCCGCCAGCTCCTCGAGCGTCGGCGCCACGCGTTCGATGCGCGTGGCGTCGGAAACGCGGCCGCCCTCCATCGGCACGTTGAGGTCGGCGCGCACGAGCACGCGCCGCTCCGCCGCGTCGATGTCGTCGAGGGTGCGGAACGCGACCATGGGAAAGGGGCTGGTTCCCCCGGCTACAGCCCGCCCATCAGCGCGGCGACGTCGGCCATGCGGTTCGAGAACCCCCACTCGTTGTCGTACCATGCGAGCACGCGGCAGAGCGTGCCTTCGATCACCGCGGTCTGGTTGAGGTCGAGCGTCGCGCTGGCGGGGTCGTGGTTGAAGTCGATCGACACCAACGGCGCGTCGCTGGTGGCGAGGACGCCGTTGAGCGCGCCGTTCGCCGCCGCGGTCATCGCCGCGTTGATCTCCTCGGCGCTGGTCGCGCGTTTGGCGACGAAGCAGAAGTCGATCATCGACACGTTCGGCATCGGCACGCGGATGGCGACGCCGTCGAGCTTGCCCGCGAGCTCGGGCAGCACGAGGCCCACCGCCCGCGCCGCGCCGGTCGAGGTGGGGATCATCGACATCGTCGCGGCGCGCGCCCGGTGCAGGTCCGTGTGCAGCGTATCGAGCACCGGCTGGTCGCCGGTATAGGCGTGCACCGTGGTCATGTAGCCGCTCTCGATGCCGATGGCGTCGTGCGCCACCTTGGCCACCGGGGCCAGGCAGTTGGTGGTGCACGAGGCGTTGGAGA
>JAZFVR010000170.1:0-15564 GCA_036447835.1 Alphaproteobacteria bacterium
CGCGCAGCACCGTCTCCTCGTCGAACGGCCTGCCGATGAGGTGGAGGCCGAGCGGCAGGCCATCGCCGGTGAGCCCCGCCGGCAGCGAGATCGCCGGCAGGCCGGCGAGGCTCGCGGGCACGGTGAAGACGTCGTTGAGGTACATGGCGATCGGGTCGTCGGCCTTTTCGCCGACGGCGAAGGCGGCCGAGGGTGCTGTCGGCGTCAGCACCACGTCGACCTTCTCGAACGCCTTGCGGAAGTCGCGGGCAATCAACGTGCGCAGCTTCTGCGCCTTGAGGTAATAGGCGTCGTAGTAGCCCGCCGAGAGCACGTAGGTGCCGATGAGCACGCGGCGCTTGACCTCGGGCCCGAAGCCGGCGGAGCGCGTCTTCTCGTACATCTCGGTGAGGTCGTCGGAATCGACGCGCAGGCCGTAGCGCACGCCGTCGTAGCGCGCCAGGTTCGACGACGCCTCGGCCGGCGCGACGATATAATAGGTCGGCAGCGCGTATCTGGTGTGTGGCAGCGTGATGTCGACGATCTCGGCGCCCATGTCGCGGAACCATGCCGCGCCTTGGCTCCACAGCGTGTCGATCTCGCCCGGCATGTCGTCGACGCGGTACTCGGCCGGAATGCCGACCCTGAGCCCCTTGACGTCGCCGGTGAGCGCCTTGGCGTAGTCGGGCACCGGCGTATCGACCGAGGTCGAATCGCGCGCATCGTGGCCCGCCATGGCGCCGAGCATCATGGCGCAGTCGCGCACGCTGCGCGTCAGCGGGCCCGGCTGGTCGAGCGACGAGGCGAACGCAATGACGCCCCAGCGCGAGCAGCGCCCGTAGGTCGGCTTCATGCCGACGACGCCGCTGAACGCCGCCGGCTGGCGGATCGAGCCGCCGGTGTCGGTGCCGATGGCGGCGAGCGCGATGCGCGCGGCGACCGCCGCCGCCGAGCCTCCCGACGAGCCGCCGGGCACGAGCGGGCGGTTGTCGCCGGCGCGCCGCCACGGGTTGATCGCCGGGCCGAAGTGGCTGGTGGTGTTCGACGAGCCCATGGCGAACTCGTCCATGTTGGTCTTGCCCAGCAACACCGCGCCGTTTTCCCACAGGTTCGCGCTCACCGTCGATTCGTAGGTCGGCGAGAAGCCGCCGAGGATGTTGCTGCCCGCGGTGCTGGCGATGCCCGCGGTGCAGAACAGGTCCTTGACGGCGATCGGCACGCCCTCGACCGCGCCGGCATCGCCGCTACGGCGGCGCGCATCGGAGGCTTCGGCCATTTCAAGCGCGCGCTCGGGAGTCTCGCAGATGAAGGCGTTGAGGTCGCGCGCCGCCTCGATCGCCTCGATATGCGCCTGTGTCAGCTCGCGCGATGAGAACGCGCCCCTGTCGAGCCCGTCGCAGGCGTCTGCGAGCGTGAGGTCGGTGAGACCGGCCATCACTCGACCACCTTGGGCACGACGAAGAAGCCGTCGTCGCGGCGCGGCGCGTTGGCCAGAATGTCGTCGGCGCAATCGCCGTCGGTGACCTCGTCGGCGCGCCTCGGCAGCGTCATCTCGACGACGCTGGTCATCGGCTCGACGCCCTCGGTGTCGACCTCGGCGAGCTGCTCGACCCAGCCGAGGATGTTGGAGAGCTCGTCCGCGAGACGCGCCTGGTCCTCCTCGGGCACGTGGATGCGGGCGAGCCGGGCGATCCGCGCCACGGTGGCTTTATCGATCGACATGTGACATTGTCTGCCCCCGGAAAAATTCGCCCGGAAGCCCCGGGAGCGCCAGGCTTTTCGGGCCGATTCGCGCCGGCACGTTATCACCCGCCATGAGCCATCGCAAGCCCGCCGCAAGCGTCCTCGACCTCGCCCGCGACCTGCCCGCGGGCCGGCGGCTGATGGGCCTCGACGTCGGCGAAAAGACCATCGGCATCGCGCTCTCCGACGCAGGCCGCGCGATCGCCACGCCGCACTCGACGATCCGCCGGCGCAAGTTCCGCGACGACGCCGGGGCGCTCGCCACGCTCATCGCCGACAACGACGTCGGCGCGCTCGTCATCGGCCTCCCCGTCAACATGAACGGCTCGGAAGGCCCGCGATGCCAGTCGGTGCGCCAGTTCGCCGCCAATTTGCTCGAGAAGATCGATGTCGCCGTCGCCTTCTGGGATGAGCGGCTGTCGACGGTGGCGGTCGAGCGCACGCTCATCGCCGCCGACGTCTCGCGCAAGCGCCGCGGCGAGGTCATCGACAAGATGGCCGCCGCCTACATCCTGCAAGGCGCACTCGATTATCTGAGCAACGCATGAGCGTGGTCATCGCGGCGCTGGCGCCGGTGGCGGCGCTGATCGCGCTCGGCTGGCTGCTCAAACGCCGCGGGTTCCCCGGCGACGGCTTCTGGGCACCGGCCGAACGCCTGACCTATTTCCTGCTGCTGCCCGCGCTCATCGTCGGCAGCCTCGGCCGGGCGCGGTTCGCGGCGCTCGAGCCGGCGCCCATGGTGCTCGCGCTCGCCACCGCGCTGGTGATCGCCGCCGGCGTCATGATGGCGCTGCGCCGCCGTCTCGGCGTCGACGGGCCGGCGTTCAGCTCGCTGTTCCAGGGCTCGATCCGCCTCAACGTCTTCATCGGCTTCGTCGGCGCGCTGGCGCTGTGGGGCGATGCCGGCCTCACCTTCGCCGCGGTCGCGGTAGCCACCTACGTGCCCGTGGTCAACGTGCTTTCGGTCGCGGTGTTGAGCCGCTACGCCGGCGCGGCCGCCGCCGACTGGGGCGGCGTCGGCCGCGAGCTGGTGCGTAACCCGCTGATCATCGCCTGCGTCGTCGGCCTGGCGCTGAACCTGACGGGTCTCGGCAGCGCAGCCGCGCTCGACGGCGCGCTCGCCGTTCTCGGCCGCGCCGCGCTCGCGCTTGGCCTGCTGTGCGTCGGCGCCGGGCTTTCCTTCGCGGGGCTGAGCCACGCCGGTCGCGGTATCGCCGCCGTCTGCGCCGTCAAGCTCGTCGCCGTGCCCGCCGCCACCGCCGCGCTGTGTGCGCTCTTCGGCGTCGGCGGCGCGGCCGCCGGCGTCGCCGTCCTCTTCGCCGCGCTTCCCACGGCGACCAGCGCCTTCATCCTGGCGCGCCAGATGGGCGGCGACGCGACGCTCATGGCCCAGGTCATCGCCGCGACACACCTCGCCGCGGCGCTCACCCTGCCCCTAATCCTCGTCGCCTTCGCCTGAACGACGCTTGTCGCGCGCCGGGCGCCGCCGCATACTCACGGGCGGGAGGAAACACCGTCGTGTCCGCGACGCTCACGCCCGTGCAAGTCAAGCTCAGGGAACGCGCCCGCGCGCTCGCCGAAGCAGAGATCGCGCCGCGCGCCGCCGAGGTCGACGCCAGCGAGGCGTACCCGTGGGACAACGTGCGCGCGCTCACGCGCGCCGGCTTCATGGGCATGACGATCCCGAAGGCTTACGGCGGTCGGGGCCTGAGCTACCTCGATGCGGTGCTGGTGATCGAGGAGATGGCGAAGGTCTGCGGGGTGACGGCGCGCATCGTCGTCGAGGGCAACATGGGCGCGATCGACGCCATCATGGCCTACGGCAGCGAAGAGCAGAAGCGCCTCGCCGCCGAACTGGTGCTCGCCGGCGACAAGCCCGCGATCTGCATCTCCGAGCCCGGGGCCGGCTCGGCGGCGACCGAGATGACGACGCGCGCCGACCAGCGCGGCGACCATTACATCCTCAACGGCCGCAAGCACTGGATCACCGGCGGCGGCGTGTCGCGGCTGCATCTGATATTCGCGCGCGTCTTCGACGAGTTCGGCATCGAGCAGGGCATCGGCGCCTTCATCGTCGTCCGCGACGCGGCGGCGCGACCGAAGGACGCGAACGACCGGTTGACGCTGCACGAGATCCTGCGCGAGCACGGGATCGAGGCGTCGCCGGGAAACATCCGCCGCAAGCTGCGCAAGCTTTTCGGCAACCGGCACAGGAAGTTCGAACGCTGGACCTTCGAGCGCGATTCGCCCGACTACAACACGCTGCTGAAGGTCTTCGGCATCGCGCCCGGCCTCGTCGTCGGCGCGCGCGAGCCGGCGATGGGGTTGCGCGGCCTGCCCGAGACCGAGATCGTCTTCGACGACCTCGAGGTGCCGGCGGAGATGGCGCTGGTGCCGCCCAAGGGCCTGCGCCACGGCTTCGCCGCGCTGATGAACGCCTACAACGCCCAGCGCGTCGGCGCGGCGACGGTGGCCCTGGGCATCGCCGAGGGCGCCTTCCGCCTGGCGCTCGCCTACAGCCAGGAACGCGAGCAGTTCGGCCGCCCGATCTGCGAGTTCCAGGGCCTGCAGTGGATGCTCGCCGACATGAGCACGCGCATCAGCGCGGCGCGGGCGCTGATCCACGAGGCGGCCGCGGGCGACGGCTTCCCGGACGTGCTCGCCGCGGCGCAGGCCAAGATCTTCGCCTCCGAGATGGCGATCCAGGTCACCAACGACGCGCTCCAGATTTTCGGCGCCGCGGGTTACTCGCGCACACGCCCGCTCGAGCGCATGGTGAGGGACGCGCGCATGTTCGCCATCGGCGGCGGCACCGTGCAGATCCTGCGCACCGTCGTCGCCTCGCGGCTCCTCGGGCGCAAGCTTCCGCAGAGCCGCGACGGCTACGTCAAGCTCATGCACAACGACAAGGGCGGGGCGGAGTAGATGAAGCCGACGCCGCTCGAACCCTCGCTGTGGTACGCGACCGCGCCGCCAGCGCCCCCGACGCCGCCGCTTGACGGCAGCGCGAAGGCCGACGTCGCCGTCATCGGCGCCGGCTACTGCGGGCTCTCCGCCGCGCTGCATCTGGCCGAGGCGGGCGTTTCGGTGATCGTCCTCGAGGCCAGGGAGCCGGGCTGGGGCGGATCGGGCCGCAACAACGGTCACTGTGTTCCCGACTGGCTCTGGCACCGCCCCGACGAGATCGCCGCCCGCTTCGGGTCCGCGCGCGGCGAGCGGGTGAACGATCTGCAGGCCGGCGCCGCCGACCTCGTCTTCTCGCTCATCCGCGAGCACCAGATCGCCTGCGAGGCGGTGCAGAGCGGCACGATCAACGTGACCCGCACGCGACTGGGCCTCGACACCCTGCGTGCGAAGGCCGAACAGTGGTCCCGGCGCGGCAAGAAGGTGCGGCTGGTCGAGCAGCCGGAGCTCGCCGGCTTCGTCGGCTGCGACGAGTTCATCGCCGGCGTCCTGCTCGACGAGGGCGGGCACCTCAATCCCCTCGCCTATTGCCGCGGCCTCGCGGCGGCGGCGCAGAACGCGGGCGCGGTGGTCCACGGCGAGTCGCCCGTGGTGAAGATCGAACGCGCCGGTTCGGCATGGCGCGTGGCGACGCCTGCGGGCGAGGTCGCCGCCGAGACGGTGGTGATGGCGACCAACGCCCACCGTCACGGCTTGTGGCCCGGGGTCGACGACGCCTATTACTGCGTCCGCGCCTACGGCGCGGCGACCGCGCCCTACCCCGAGGAGATCCGGCGCTCGATCCTGCCCGGCGATCACAACGTCGCCGAATACAAGGGTCGCTGGGACCTCATCTTCTTCTTCGATTCGGCGGGGCGGCTGGTCACCGGCGGCGGCGTCGGGCTCGGCGTCAACGCCTCGGCGCGCCAGGTCGCGGCGGCAAACGGGGCCCAGCTCGCGCGCACCTTTCCGCAGCTCGGCGACGTCCGCATCGAATACTACTGGCAGGGGGTGCTCGACATCGTGCTGCGAAAGCTGGTCGGCGTGCACGAGCTGGCGCCGCGCCTCTATGCGGCGGTGGGCTTCTCGGGCCGCGGCGTGCCGACGGCGACGGCGGTGGGGCGCGACCTCGCGCGCATGATCATCGCCGGCGACGCCGACGCCATGGCGCTGCCGCTGACACCGTTGCCGCGCGCGCCCTTCAGCCGCGCCGGCGCGCATTTCATCACCAACGTGGTGATCCCAATCCGGCGGGTCGTCATGCGGCTCCGCTGAGCCCGGCGGCGGGTGCCGGCGTCGCGGCCGGAGCGAATCGCGCGCGGCGGGCAATCATTGTCCCAACGAGCGCTTGCGGCGCACGGTGGGGGAAGCGTATAAAACGCCTTTAATGACCGCCGTACCGTCGCCGATCGATTTTCCCCACCGCCACCTGCTGGGCATCGAGGGGCTTTCGCGCGACGAGATCAACCTGCTCCTCGACATCGCCGAGTCCTACGTCGCACTCAACCGCCGCGCCGACAAGAAGTCGAGCGTGTTGCGCGGGCAGACGGTGATCAACCTGTTCTTCGAGAGCTCGACACGCACGCGCACCTCGTTCGAGCTCGCCGGCAAGCGCCTCAGCGCCGACGTCATCAACATGTCGGCTGGCACCTCGTCGATCAAGAAGGGCGAGACCCTGATCGACACCGCGATGACGCTCAACGCCATGCACCCCGACGTGCTCGTCGTGCGCCACCCCGACGCGGGCGCGGCGAAGCTCTTGTCGGAGAAGGTCAACTGCGCGGTGATCAACGGCGGCGACGGCAGCCACGAGCACCCGACACAGGCGCTCCTGGACGCGCTCACCATCCGCCGCCGGCGCGGTCGCATCGCCGGCCTCACCGTCGCCATATGCGGCGATGTCATGCACAGCCGGGTGGCGCGCTCGAATATCCACCTCCTGAACATCATGGGAGCGCGGGTGCGCCTGGTGGCGCCGCCGACATTGCTGCCGACCGCGATCGAGCGCCTCGGCGTCGAGACTTTCAGCGACATGCGCGAGGGCCTCGCGGGCTGCGACATCGTCATGATGCTGCGCCTTCAGACCGAGCGCATGCAGGGGAGCTTCGTGCCTTCGGTGCGCGAATACTTCCACTTCTTCGGCCTCGACCGCGACAAGCTCGCGGCGGCCAAGGACGACGCGATGATCATGCACCCGGGGCCGATGAACCGCGGCGTCGAGATCGACAGCGAGCTCGCCGACGACATCACCCGCACCGTCGTCCTCGATCAGGTCGAGATGGGCGTCGCCGTGCGCCAGGCGTGCCTCGACATCCTCAGCCGGGGCGTCGCGGACCCCCGCCACAATCTCTAGGGCGCGGACGGTGGCCGAGTATCTCGCCAAGCCCGCGCCCAAGGAGCCGTCGCCGGGACGCACGGCTTACGTCAACGCGCGCTTGCTCGATCCGGCGAGCGGCCTCGATGCGCCCGGCACGCTGCTCACCGAGGGGCGAAAGATCGCCGACCTCGGGCCGGGACTGTTCGCGACGGGCGTGCCCGAAGGTATCGAGGTCGTCGACTGCGCCGGCCACTGCCTCGCGCCCGGCCTCGTCGACATGCACGTGCACTTGCGCGAGCCCGGTCACGAGCACAAGGAAACCCTGGCCAGCGGCGGCCGCGCCGCCGCCGCCGGCGGCGTCACCACGATGGCGTGCATGCCCAACACCGAGCCGGTGATCGACGACATCGCTCTGGTGCAGTTCATCGAGCGCCGCGCGCGCGAGACCTCGATCGTGCGCATCCACCCCATCGCCGCGATCACCAAGGGGCTCGAGGGCCGCGACCTCACCGAGATGGGCATGCTTGCCGAGGCCGGCGCGGTGGCGTTCTCGGACGACGGCCTGCCGGTGGCCAACAGCCTGGTGATGCGCCGCGCGCTGAGCTACGCCACCGCCTTCGACGCGCTCGTCATCCAGCATGCCGAGGACCCGGCGCTGAGCGGCGGCGGCTGCATGAACGAGGGCGAGACGGCGACGCGCCTGGGCCTGCCCGGTATCCCCGACGCCAGCGAGACCGTGATCGTCGAGCGCGACATCCGCCTCGCGCACATCACCGGCGCGCGCTACCACGTCGCCCACATCTCGACCGCCGAGTCGGTGGCGGCGGTGCGCAGCGCCAAGGCGCAGGGCCACAGCGTGACCTGCGAGGTGGCGCCGCACCACTTCGCGCTCAACGAAAGCGCGGTCGGCGACTACCTCACCTTCGCCAAGATGGCGCCGCCGCTGCGCAACGAGGAAAACCGCCGCGCCATGGTCGAGGGCCTGCGCGACGGCACCATCGACGCCATCGCCACCGACCACGCGCCGCACGACCAGGATTCGAAGCGCGTGCCATTCGCCCACGCCGCCAACGGCATCGTCGGGCTGGAGACGCTGCTGCCGCTGGCGCTCGAGCTCTACCACAACGGCCATCTCGACCTGCTCGACGTGCTCGGGACGATGACCGCGCGCCCCGCCGCGCTCCTCGGCCTCGACGTCGGCCGCCTGACCAGGGGCGCGCCCGCCGATCTCGTGCTGTTCGACCTCGAGCGGCCGTGGCAGATTGAGGTCGACGCCTTCCATTCGAAGTCGAAGAACTCGCCGTTCGACGAACGGCCGGTGCAGGGCCGCACACTGCGCACGGTAGTCGGCGGCCGCACCGTTTATCGCCTCGACGCCTGAGCCATGCCCGATCCGCTCGGCGGCTTCGCCTATACCTGGCCCCTCTACGCCGCGGCGCTGATCGCCTATCTGTTCGGCTCGATCCCGTTCGGTCTGTTGCTCACGCGCCACTTCGGGTTCGGCGACATCCGCGACATCGGCTCGGGCAACATCGGCGCCACCAACGTGCTGCGCACCGGCAGCAAGTGGCTGGCGCTGGCGACGCTGTTGCTCGACGGAGGCAAGGGCGCGGCGCCCGTCCTCGTCGCCCAGAATTTCGGCCCCGACATGGCGGTGATCGCGGGCGCGGCCGCCGTCGTCGGTCACATGTTCCCGCTGTGGCTCAGGTTTCGCGGCGGCAAGGGGGTGGCGACGACGATAGGCGTGCTGCTGGCCGTCGCCTGGCCGGTCGGCCTGCTCGCCTGCCTCACCTGGCTGGTGATCGCCGCGCTGTTCCGCTACTCGTCGCTCGCGGCGATCGTCGCGCTCGGCGCCGCCCCGGCCTATGCCTGGTGGCTCGCCGATTTGCAGCGTACCGAGCTCGCCGTCGCTCTCGCGTTTCTCGTCGTCCTGCGCCACCACGCCAATATTCGCCGCCTTATCAAAGGCGGGGAGAGCAAGATTCGCCTCGGCGGATCTTGAGGCGCCCGCTCCGCTCCGCGAGGACGCCGTGTTGACCGCCCGCGCATATCACCCTTAGGTTGCGGCTATGACCCCGGCACCGCGCGTATTGTCCGACGCCGAGCGGCTCGACTGGCTGCGCCTGATCCGCAGCGAGAACGTCGGGCCGATCACCTTCTTCCAGTTGCTCGAGCATTACGGTACGGCGGGCGACGCGCTCGCCGCATTGCCCGAGCTCGCGCGCCGCGGCGGTCGGCGGGGCTCGTTGCGCGTGCTTCCGCGTGCCCAGGCCGAGCGCGAGGCGGAGGCGCTGGCGGCGCTCGGCGGCCGCTTCGTCGCCCTCGGCGAGGCCGACTATCCGCCGGCGCTCGCCGTGACCTCCGATCCGCCCCCGGTGATCGCCGTACGCGGCCACGGCCATTTGTTGCGCGAGCGCATGATCGCCGTGGTCGGGGCGCGCAACGCCTCGGCAAGCGGCAGCCGTTTCGCGCGCCAGATCGCCGCCGATCTCGGTGGCGAGGGCTTCGTCATCGCCTCGGGCCTCGCCCGCGGCATCGACGCCAGCGCCCACGAGGGCGCGCTGCCCCACGGCACGGTCGCCGTGGTGGCGGGCGGCCTCGACGTGACCTATCCGCCCGAGAACGCGGTGCTCCACGAGCGCATCGTCGAGACCGGCGCGGTGATCGGCGAGCAGCCCTTCGGCATGGTGCCCCAGGGGCGGCACTTCCCGCGCCGCAACCGTATCATCGCCGGCGTGGCGCTCGGCGTCGTCGTGGTCGAGGCGGCGCCGCGCTCGGGCTCGCTGATCACCGCGCGCCTCGCCGTCGAGCAGGGCCGCGAGGTCTTCGCCGTGCCCGGCTCGCCGCTCGATCCGCGCTGCCGCGGCACCAACAACCTGATCCGCCAGGGCGCCGTGCTGACCGAGGGCGCCCACGACGTCATCAGCGCCCTCGAAGGCGTGCTCTCTCGCCCGCTCGATGAGGGCAAACCCCTGGATTTCGCAGCCTCCGCGGCCCCTCCGGTCGACGAGGCCGAGCTCGAGGCGGCGCGCCAGGCGGTGCACGAAAAGCTCGGCCCGACGCCGGTCGTGGTTGACGAAATCATCCGCCAGTGCCAAGTATCTGCGGCCGTCGCGTTAACCGTATTGCTCGAACTGGAGCTTGCCGGCCGCCTCGAGCGGCACCCCGGGAACCAAGTCTCCCTCAGGCTTTAGGAAGTTTTAACGAGTATTTTCGAGAGTCGTAGTCGAGCGCCGTCCATGACCGAGAACGTCGTAATCGTCGAATCGCCTGCCAAGGCGAAAACTCTCGAGAAGTACCTTGGCCCCAGCTACAAGGTCCTCGCGAGCTACGGACACGTGCGCGATCTTCCCGCCAGGGAGGGCTCGGTACGGCCCGACGAAGACTTCTCCATGATCTACGAGACCGAGTCGCGGGCGGCCAAGCATCTGGCGGCGATCGTCAAGGCGCTGAAGGACGCGAGCCATCTCTATCTCGCCACCGACCCCGACCGCGAGGGCGAGGCAATTTCGTGGCACGTGGTACAGGAGCTCGAGCAGCGCAAGGCGCTTGCCAACGTCGAGGTCAAGCGGGTGGCGTTCTACGAGATCACGCGCAGCGCGGTCCAAGAGGCCATGGCGCATTCGCGCGACCTCGACATGGACCTGATCAACGCCCAGCAGGCGCGCCGCGCGCTCGACTATCTCGTCGGGTTCACCCTGTCGCCGGTGCTGTGGCGCAAGCTGCCGGGCAGCCGCTCGGCGGGGCGCGTCCAGTCGGTGGCGCTGAGGCTGATCTGCGACCGCGAGATCGAAATCGAGGCGTTCAAGCCGCGCGAGTACTGGACGGTCGAGGCCGCGTTCGGCACGCCCGCCGGCGCCGGCCTCACGGCGCGGCTCACCCATCTCGACGGCGACAAGCTCGGCAAGTTCGCACTCCCGGACGAAGGCACGTCGCGCACCGCCGTGGCGGCGATCGAGGCGCGGAGCTTTACCGTTGCCGAGGTCGAACGCAAGAAGACGCGGCGCAACCCGGCGCCACCCTTCACCACCTCGACGCTGCAGCAGGAGGCGGCGCGCAAGCTCGGCTTCGCCGCGCGACGCACCATGCAGGCCGCGCAACGCCTCTACGAGGGCATGGCGCTCAACGGCGAGACGGTCGGCCTCATCACCTACATGCGCACCGACAGCGTCCACATGGCGCGCGAGGCGATCGCCGCCGGCCGCGACATGATCGCGAGCGCCTACGGCCCGGCCTACCTGCCCGAGAAGCCGCGCGCCTACCGCTCGACCGCGAAGAACGCCCAGGAAGCGCACGAGGCGATCCGCCCCACCGCCTTCGACCGCCGCCCGCAAGACGTCGGGCGTTATCTCGACACCGATCAGCGCCGGCTTTACGAGCTGGTCTGGAAGCGCGCGCTGGCGAGCCAGATGGAGAGCGCGACGATCGACCAGGTCGCGGTCGACATCGCCTCGCCCGACGGCAAGGTCATCTTGCGCGCCACCGGCTCGACCATCGCCTTCGACGGCTATCTCAAGCTCTATCGCGAAGGTCGCGACGAAAACGGCAACGGCAACGACGAAGGCCGCATGCTGCCGCCGGTCGAGAAGGGTGCGGCGCTCGCGCGCGGCGCAGTCAGCCCGGCGCAACACTTCACCGAGCCCCCGCCCCGCTTCACCGAGGCGACGCTGGTCAAGCGCCTCGAGGAGCTGGGCATCGGCCGGCCCTCGACCTACGCCTCGATCCTGTCGGTGCTGCAGGACCGCGATTACGTGCGCCTCGAGAAGAAGCGCTTCATACCCGAGGATCGCGGCCGGCTCGTCACCGCCTTCCTCGAGAACTTCTTCGGCCGTTACGTCGAATTCGACTTCACCGCCGACCTCGAGAACAAGCTCGACGAGATCTCGAACGGCAGGCTGCACTGGAAGGACGTGCTGCGCGAGTTCTGGACGGCGTTCGAGGCCGCCGTCGCCGAGACCGACGACTTGCGCATCGCCGAGGTGCTCGACGCGCTCGACCACGTCCTCGGCCCGCATATCTTCCCCGCCGACGACAGCGGCCGCAATCCGCGCGCCTGCCCGTCGTGCGACGACGGGCGGCTCGGTCTCAAGATCGGCAAGTTCGGCGCCTTCGTCGGCTGCTCGAACTACCCCGAGTGCCGTTACACGCGCTCGTTTACGGGCGACGCGGCCAACGGCAACGGCAACGGCAACGGCGCCGACAACGGCCCGCGTGTCCTCGGCGACGATCCCGAGACCGGCGCGCAGGTCTCGCTGCGCTGCGGCCCCTACGGCCACTACGTCCAGCTCGGCGAGGCCCAAAAGGGAAAGGAAAAGGAAAAGCCCAAGCGCACCGCGCTGCCCAAGGGGCGCGCGCCCGATGAGATCGACCTCGATACGGCGCTCGGGCTGTTGTCGCTGCCGCGCGAGATCGGGCACCACCCCGAATCGGGCGATATGATCGTCGCCGCGATCGGCCGCTACGGCCCCTACCTCAAGCACGGCAGCGCCTCGGTGTCGCTGCCCGCCGACGACGACATCCTCACCATCGGGCTCAACCGCGCCGTCACCGTGCTCGCCGAGGGCAAGAAGAACCGGCGCGACTCGGCCCCGCTGCGCGAGATCGGCGCGCACCCGCAAAGCGGCAAGCCGGTGGTCATCAAGAGCAGCCGCTACGGCCCCTATCTCCAGCACGACGGCATCAACGCGCCGCTGCCCAAGACCGCGTCGCCCGACACGATCGGCATGGACGAGGCGGTCGAGCAGCTCGAGGCGCACGGCAAGCCCGCCAGGGGCCGGCGCAAGGCGGCGACGAAAAAGAAAGCGGCGACGAAGAAGGCATCGGCGAAGAAAACGTCGACGAAGAAGGCGTCGGCCGGGAAGTCTTCGGCGAAGAAGTCTGCGGCAAGCAAGCCTGCCGTCGGCAAGAAGCCCGCTCCGGAGACCGCCCTGGCGCCCGGCGAATGAACGGGCGCCCGGCGACCGCCGCCATTGGCTAGGGGCTCGCGCAGGCCCGCACCGCTACCGACCCGCGAGGAGCTGCTCGCCTTCATCGAGGAGAGCCCGACGCCGATCGGCAAACGCGAGATCGCGCGCGCCTTCAACATCCGCGGGTCCGACCGCGTCGCCCTCAAGGAGATGCTGCGCGACCTCGAGGACGACGGGCTCGTCGACCGCGGGCACAAGCGCCGTCATGCTGCGCCGTCGCGGCTGCCCCGGGTTACCGTGGTCGAGGTCAGCGGCATCGACGCCGACGGCGAGATCGTCGCCCGCCCGATGGGCTGGCGCGGCGAGGACGAGCCGCCCGCCATCGTCATGCTGCCCGAGCGTCGCGGGCGCCCGGCGCTGGCCGTCGGCGACCGCGTGCTCGCCCGCCTCGACCGCGTCGCCGCCGGCGCCTACGAGGGGCGCACCATCCGCCGGCTGCCCAGGAGCCCGGGGCGGGTGCTCGGGGTCTACCGCCGCATCCGCGGCGAAGGCCGCGTGGTGCCCACCGACCGGCGCGCCAGGACCGAGTTCGCCGTCGCCGGGCCCGGCGAGGCGAAGGACGGCGAGATCGTCCTCGCCGACGTCGTTCCCGGCCGCCGTCTCGGCCTGCCCCAGGCCGAGATCGTCGAGCGCCTCGGCGCATCGCTCTCGGAGCCGCGCGCGATCAGCCTGATCGCCATCCACACCCACGCCATCCCGGTCGCGTTCGGCGACGCCGCACTCGCCGAAGCCGCCGCCGCGCGGCCGGTGACCGAGCCCGACGGCCGCACCGACCTGCGCGCCCTGCCGCTGGTCACCATCGACGGCGCCGACGCCCGCGACTTCGACGACGCGGTGTGGGCCGAGCCCGACGCCGAGAAGCCCGGCGGCTGGCATGCGCTCGTCGCCATCGCCGACGTCGGCCACTACGTGCGCCCGGGAAGCGCCCTCGACCGCGCCGCCTACGAGCGCGGCAACTCGGTCTACTTGCCCGACCGTGTGGTGCCGATGCTGCCCGAGGCGCTGTCGAACGAGCTGTGCTCGCTCAGGCCCGGCGAGGCGCGCCCGTGCCTCGCGGTGCACCTGTGGATCGACGCCGACGGCGGCCTGCGCCGCCACCGCTTCGTGCGCGCGCTCATGCGCTCGGCGGCGCGGCTCACCTACGAGCAGGTCGAGGCGGCGCAGCGGGGCCACGCCGACGACGTCGCCGCGCCCTTGGCCGAGAGCGTCATCGAACCGCTCCACGGGGTCTTCCGGTCGCTGCACCGCGCGCGCCAGCGCCGCGGCACCATCGATCTCGACCTCCCCGAACGCCAGGTGGTGTTCGACGCCGCGGGCCACATCGCCGATATCAGGCCACGGGCGCGGCTCGCGAGCCATCGCCTCATCGAGGAGCTGATGATCGCCGCCAACGTCGCCGCCGCCGAGACCCTCGAGGCGCTGAGCGCGCCGGCGATGTACCGTGTCCACGACCGGCCGTCGCCCGAGAAGGTCGTCGAGCTGCACGGCTTCCTGGCCGGACTCGGCCACCGCATCGCCACGCGCGGCCGCGTCAAGCCCGACCACTTCAGCGCCATCCTGCGCGAGGTCGAGGACCTGCCGCACGCGCCGGCGGTCAACATGGCGATCCTGCGCGCCCAGGCGCAGGCGAGCTACAGCCCGCGCAACATCGGCCACTTCGGCTTGGCCTTGAAGCGCTACAGCCATTTCACCTCGCCGATCCGGCGCTACGCCGACCTCCTGGTGCATCGCGCACTGATCGGCGGCCTCGGGCTCGGCGAAGGCGGGCTTGCGGAGGGTGCAGAGGATAGTTTCGACGCCGTCGGCGAGCACATCTCGACCGCCGAGCGGCGCGCCGCGGCGGCCGAGCGCGACGCCCTCGACCGCTTCACCGTCGCCTACATGGCCGAGCGCGTCGGCGGCGTCTTCGCCGGCCGCATCTCGGGCGTCGCGCGCTTCGGCCTCTTCGTCGCCCTCGACGAGACCGGCGCCGAGGGCCTGGTTCCGCGGCGTAGCCTGGGCGGCGAGTTCGTACACGACGAGACCGCCCACAGCCTCGTCGGCGACCACGTGGTGCTGCGCCTCGGCGACGCGGTCGAGGTGCGCCTCGTCGAGGCCGAAGTCGCCACCAGCAGCCTGACCTTCGAGCTCGTCTCGGGCGGCAACGAGCGCGCCGCACCGCGCGGGGGCGCCAAGCGAAAGCTCGCCCGCGGCAAGAAATCCGCGCGACGAACGCGCAAGAACAAGCGTTAGATCACGTCAGCGATCGAGCACTACGCGAACGCATCACGCCGACACGCTATTCGACCTTGACCATCATCGGTTTGCCTTCCTCGCCGATCTGGAAAACGACGATCTTGACCGCGTCGTCGGCGCTCAGGTTCTTGCCCCGCATGACCCTGCCGAGCGGCTCCTGGAACAGCTCGCCGGGCTTCAGGGTGAGCGGTGCGTCTCCTTCCATCTCTACGGTGATTTCGCCCTCGAGGACATAGACGAACACCTGACCGGAGTGGAAATGCTTGCCTCCGACATAGCCGGGTGGAATCTCGAAATGCTTGACGATCACTTTCCTCCCCGCCACTCCGGTCAGAGGCACGTCGGCAAGCGTCGTGGCATTGACTTTCGGTTTGTATTCGG
>JAZFVR010000171.1:0-4483 GCA_036447835.1 Alphaproteobacteria bacterium
AGGCGCGCCGGGGGCCGAGCTTCCGCGAGGCGGTGCTGATGCACGCGGTGGCGCGCCTTGCGCTCGATCCGCACATCGCCAACATCCAGACCTCGTGGGTGAAGATGGGGCCTAAGGGGGTGGTGGCGTGCCTCGGCGCCGGCGCCAACGACCTTGGCGGCACGCTGATGAACGAATCGATCACCCGCGCGGCGGGCGCCGTGCACGGCCAGGAGATGGCGCCCGCCCGCATGGAGGCGCTGATCCGCGCGGCCGGGCGCGTGCCGGCGCAGCGCACCACGCTCTATGGCCGGCCGACCGCCGAGCGCATCGCCGCCTCCTTCGCCGCCCCGCCGCTCGAGGCGGCGGTGAACACGCCTGTGCGGCGTCACCATGGCGCGGCGCGCGACCTCGTCCGCTCCGGCCTCGCCGCCACCGGCGATTGACCGCAATTTCAGAGACTCGCGAACCCGGCCCCGCCCTTCGACAGGCTCAGGGCGAGGCCCCTTGATCAGGCCTTTTACGGCCCTCATGCCGAGCCTGTCGACGCATGGTATTATGGGGACACCATACTTAATTCAGTTTTGCATTAAGTATGGTGTCCCCTTATCCAAATCCATCGCGAGACTGGGGGCCGGCGCGGCAGCGCGTCGGGCGACGAAATTCACTTCAGGCGCGGGATGATCTCGCGGGCGATGATCTCGACCTGCTCGGTCTCGTATTTGTAGGGCACGAAGATGATCTTCTGCACGCCGACGTCGATCTGCGCCTGGAGCGCCTCGACGCACTCCTCGGGCGTTCCCATGATGGCGCTGTCGACGGTCGAATCGCTCCACGACGCAAAGTCCCACTCGCTATGGAGCCACTCCATCATCGGACCCTCGACCGCGGCGCGCGAGGCGCCGACCATGATCGGCAGCTGGTTGCAGTTGACGAGCGCGTCGGGGTCCCGGCCCGCCTCCTCGGCGAAGTGGCGCACCTTGTTCCACGACTTGGTGAAGTCCTCGGGGGTGTAGAAATAGGTCAGCCAGCCGTCGCCCCTGGTCGCCGCGCGCTTGAGCACCCGGTCGACGTAGCCGCCGATGAGAATCTGCGGGCGCGGTCGCTGCACCGGCTTGGGGAACATCACCGCGTTGCGCAGGTTGTGCGGCGGGTACTCGCCTTGGACCATGTCCTCGGTCCACAGGCGCGTGAGGATGTCGAGGTTCTGGTCCATGATGCGGCCGCGCTTCTCGAAGGGCACGCCGACGGCATCGAACTCGCGCTTGTACCAGCCCGACGCCATGCCGAGGACGAGCCGGCCTTTCGACACCTGATCCATGCTCGAAAGCTGCTTCGCCAGCACCACCGGGTTCCTGAGCGGCAGCACCAGGATGCCCGTGCCCAGCTTGATCGTCTGCGTGCGCACGGCGACCGCGGTGAGCAGGGTGAGCGCATCGATGATCGGGAAATGCGGCTCGACGCCGAGCAGGATGTGGTCCCACACCCACAGCGATTCGTAGCCCAGCTCTTCCATGCGCACGCCGTACTCGATCAGCGCGTGGGCGTCGGGCTCCTGCGGGTACGCGGTGAAGTTCCGCATGGCGATGCCGAAGGTCGTTTGTCCTGCCATCTAGATCCCCAAATGATTTCTCATGTCGCGACGCCGCCTCACGAGGTGTAGAGCCGCTCGGGGTCGAGCTCGCGCAACACCGCGAGCTCGCTGGCGCGCGGCGGCTCCGTCACCGCCACGCCCGTGTCGATGAGCACCTCGAAGCCGGTGTTCGCCTGCACGTCGTCGGGCGTCACCCCGGGGTGCAGCGCCTCGACCTTCATGCGCCTGGTCTCCTCGTCGAAGCCGAGGATCGCGAGGTCGGTGACCACGCGGTACATGCCGCCGGTGATGAGGCCGGCGTCGCTGCGGCTGGCGCCGCCGTCGAGATAGCCCGGGCTGGTGACGAAGTCGACGCGTTCGACGAAGCGGCGCTTCTCGTGCTTCATGGCGACGATCATCTGCGTCAGGCTCGAGATGTCGTTGCCGCCGCCGCTGCCCGGCAGCCGCACCGACGGCGCGTCGGCGTCGCCGATGAACGAGCTGTTGAGGTTGCCGTGCTTGTCGATCTGCGCGCCGCCCATGAAGCCGACATCGACGTAGCCGCGCTGGAGAAGCAAAAGCACGTCGGTGATGCTGAGCAGCATGTTGGCGCGCCGCGTGCAGCGCTGCTCGTTGGTCGATGGCGGCAGCTCGCCGGGCACCACGAAGGGGCCGAGCGTGCCGCCCTCGAAGAGGATGGTGAGGCCGGGCGCGTGGTGGCGCTGGGCGAGGGTCGCCGCGAGCAGCGGAATGCCGACCCCGGCGAAGACCACCTGGCCGTCCTCGAGCAGGCGGCCGCTCATCACGGCCAAGAGCTCGGACGCGGTGAAATCCGGCGCTTCAGTCATCGTAGATGCTCCTGCCCCGGCGCGTCGCGTCGAGGACATTCTCGATCCCCAACAGATCGAGATATTCGCTCCAGTCCTTGGGCGCCGCGTAGTAGCGCTCGAGGTACTCCCTGGCGCCCGCTTCAGGGTCGCGTTTCGTCGCCTCGGCGTACTCGTCGAGGTGGCCGAAGAAGGGCTCGTACATGCCGTAGCACTCGTGCGGCGCCGAACCGTAAGGAACCTCGACCACCGCGTCGACGGCGAAGAACGGAATCTTGGTCTGGTCGGGCGCGCGGCGGATGCGGTCGTTCGAGATGATGCGCTCGGTGGTCATGATCACCCGGTTCGCGGCCATGGCGATGTCCATGTCCATAAACTGCAGGCCGTCGATCTGGGCGTTGCCGTAGGCGTCGCAGCGCTGCACGTGGATCAGCGCCACATCGGGGTTGAGCGCCGGCAGCAGCATCAGCTTCTCGCCGGTGAACGGGCAGTCGATTTCGCGCAGGTCCGCGAGCCGGCCGGCGACGCCCGAGCCCATCATCGAGCGCACCGGCATGAAGGGAACGCCCATGGCGCCCGCCCGGTAGCGCAGCCCGATCGACATGTGGCTCCATTCCTCGAAGCGCGCCTTCCCGGTTTCGGTGTAATGGCGCATCACCTTCGAGATGCCCCAGACGATGCCCTGACTGAACCAGCTGGTGAGGATGTGCTCGCTGACGCCCGAGGCGAACAGCAGGTCGCCTTCGGTCGAGACGATGCTGCGTGAAACCGTGAGGTCGCGCTTGTGCGCCCGGATCAGCGCCCAGATCATCGCCATCGGCGTGCGTGATAGCGTGCAGCCGCCGACGGCGACGTGCTCGCCGTCGGCGACGCGGCACGCCGCCTCGTCGAGCGACATCACCTTCTCGTGCAGGCTGCGATCGCGCGCCCGCGTCCTCTCGCGCAGCTCGAGATAAGATTGCGTCACCGTTTCGTCTCCAACTCGCTAATTCCCGTTTCCGGCCCTACGCCGGCAGGTTGACGCCGGTCCGCTGGTTGAACTCCTCGATGAGCCCGTCCCACACCGGCACGACCTCGTGCAACCGCTTCCAGAAGCGCTGGTCGCGGCGGCGGTCGAAGTCGTCGAGCGCCACGCCCTGCTGCTCGACCCAGGTGTAATAGCCGAGGTTGAAGATGCGCTGCCGGTCGCGGTGGCCGAGCTCGAGCACGTGGTCGTCGGCGATGCCGCGCATGTGCCGGGCGAACACCTCGCCCGCCGATACCTGGTCGAAGCGCCCGGCGAAGCGCGTGTCGAGACATTTGTCGCGCTCGCTCACGTAGAGCTCGGCGCCGTCGGTCGCCACCGTGACGACGGCGTCGTCGGCGGTGAGCTCGAGGCGGCGCGCGGTCTTGATGGCGGCGAGCACGTTGGCGATGCCCGAGAGCCCGAGGCCGGCGAGGCCGTCGATGATGTGGGGATCGAGTCCCTGGCGCTGATGCAGGTAACGCCGCCCCTCGCCTGTGTTGAAGAGGACGTTGAGGCAATCGCTGCTCTGGTCCGAGACGGCGACGACCATATCGCCGTTCATCACGTTCTGTATCAGCGGGATGTGCTTGTCGCCGATGCCCTGGATGTTGTGCTCGCCGTAGCCGTTGTAGAGCATGGTCGGGCATTCGAGCGGCTCGACCGCGACGATGCGCGCGCCGTAGACGCTCTTGAGATAGTCGCCGGCGCCGAGCGTTCCCGCCGAGCCCGTGCCGGCGACGAAGGCGGCGAGCGCGAGATCGGGGTTCGCTTCGCGCAGGTCCTCGAAGACGCGGGCGAGCGCGCGCCCGGTGCAGAGATGGTGGATCAGGTAATTGCCGAACTCGGAGAACTGGTTGAGGATCACGTTCGCCGGGTCTTGCGCCAGCTCGGCGCATTTGTCGTAGATCTCCTTGACGTTGCTCTCCGAGCCCGGCGTGCGCACGATATCGCCGGTCTCCGCCACCCAGTCCCGCAGCCAGTCGAAGCGCTCGGCGCTCATGCCCTCGGGCAGGACGGCGACGCCGCGGCAGCCGAGGATGCGCGAGATGGCGACGCCGCCGCGGCAGTAGTTGCCCGTCGAGGGCCACACCGCGCGCT
>JAZFVR010000172.1:0-3720 GCA_036447835.1 Alphaproteobacteria bacterium
AGCGATTCGTAGGTCCGCATGTCGAGGCCACTCGCCTCGTGGCCGGCGCCGCCGGGCTGGTGGCATTCGACGCATCTGAGCTCGAGGATCGGCTTGACGTCCTCCTTGAAGCTGATGTAATCCGCCGCCGCCCGGTGGGGAAGCATGGCTCCGGCGGCGAGGATCATGGAAAGAATCGCGATCCGGGCGAGAGCTCGGGAGAGGCTCGCGTGACTCATGATAATCTCCTTCCATTAGACGGAACCTCCGCGGATGGTCAGGCCGGACACGGCAGCCACGGCGGCCCCGGGCTGCGTTCGACCGCCTTCCGCGCCGTCCCGAATGATCGAGCTATCGATTGAACGCGCCGTAGCGCTGCATCGTCCCGGTTAGCGGCGGCACCGCGTGTGCACAACGGCCGGAGCTTGCGGTCGGTTGCGCGCGGCGACGCGTCATCGTCTCCTTTCTAGTTGATTTGCGGCGGCGTGGAATTGATGTGGGTCAAAGCCCCGGACCGGGCATCGACGCCGGTCCTGGGCGTGGCCGTGCGGGGCCGCCGGCCGCGCCTCGGTCACATTGCGGTTGATCGCGCCGGTGGTTGTTGGAACACTGGCGATCCCGGGGGTAGGACGCGGGGACGGACATGGGAGAAACCGGCAACGGGCCGCTCGTCGGCGTCATCGGCGGCAGCGGCGTCTATGAAATCGATGAGCTTGCCGACGCCCGCTGGGTCGAGGTCGGGACGCCCTTCGGCGCGCCCTCCGACGCGCTGCTCACCGGCGTGCTCGACGGCCAGAGCATGGTATTCCTGCCGCGTCACGGCCGCGGCCACAGGCTGCCGCCGAGCGAGGTCAACTACCGCGCCAACATCGACGCGCTCAAGCGCCTCGGCGTCACCGACGTCATCTCGGTCTCGGCCGTGGGCTCGCTCAGGGAGGAGCTGGCGCCGGGAACCTTCGTCGTCGTCGACCAGTTCATGGACCGCACCTTCGCGCGGCCGAAGAGCTTCTTCGGCGGCGGCCTCGCGGCGCATGTGTCGATGGCGCATCCCGTCTGCGGCCGCCTCGGCGACGCGATCGAGGCGGCGGCGGCCGAGGCGGGCATCGAGGCGGTGCGCGGCGGCACCTATCTGGTGATGGAGGGGCCGCAGTTCTCGACCCTCGCCGAATCGGAGCTTTACCGCGCCTGGGGCTGCGACGTCATCGGCATGACCAACATGCCCGAGGCCAAGCTCGCCCGCGAGGCCGAGATGTGCTATGCGACGATCGCCATGGTCACCGACTACGACTGCTGGCACCCCGACCACGACAACGTCACCGTCGAGAGCGTGATCAGGGTTCTCGGCGACAACGCCGAACGCGCGCGCCGGCTGGTCACGCGCCTGGCGCCGCGGCTCGCCGATCACCGGGGTCCGTGCGCGAGGGGCTGTCAGACCGCGCTCGATTACGCCATTATCACCGCGCCCGAGGCGCGCGATCCGGCGATGGTCGAGCGCCTCGACGCCGTCGCCGGGCGCGTGCTCAAGAGCTGAGCCCCGGGGGGAAGGCCGGCCATGCCGATCAAGTCGCGTATCCGTACCATTCCAAACTATCCCGAGCACGGGGTGATGTTTCGCGACATCACCACGCTCTTGAAGGACCCCAAGGGCCTGCGTGTCACCGTCAACGAGCTCGTCAACCGCTACACCGCCGAGCCCATCGACAAGGTGGTGGGGATCGAGGCGCGCGGCTTCATCCTCGGCGCCATCGTCGCCTACGTGCTCGGCGTCGGCTTCGTGCCGATCCGCAAGCGCGGCAAGCTGCCCGCCGATGTCATCGGCGAGGACTACGATCTCGAGTACGGCGTCGATCGCGTCGAGATGCACTGCGACGCCATCGGGCGCGGCGAGAAGGTGCTGCTGGTCGACGACCTGATTGCCACCGGCGGCACGGCGGCGGCGGCGATCCGCCTGGTCGAGAAGTCGGGCGGCGTGATCGTCGAGTGCTGCTTCATCGTCGATCTGCCCGACCTCGGCGGCAGCAAGCGGCTCGAGAAGGGCGGCTACGAGGTGTTCTCGCTATGCGCCTTCGAGGGCGACTGACGGGCGACGATGAAGGTCGACGGCCGCCCCTACCGCACGATCTGGCTCGCCGACGACGGCCGCGCGGTCGAGATCATCGACCAGACCGCGCTGCCCCACGCCTTCGTCACCCGCCGCCTCGAGAGCCTCGACGACGCGGTCGAGGCGATCCGCGTCATGCGCGTGCGCGGGGCGCCGCTGATCGGCGCCGCCGCGGCTTACGGCGTCTGCCTCGCGCTCGCCGACGACCCCTCGGACGCGAACCTCGCCCGCGCCCGCGAGGCGCTCGCCGCGACGCGCCCCACCGCGGTCAACCTGCGCTGGGCGCTCGACGACATGGTGGCGCGCCTCGAGCCCATGGCGCCGGCGGAGAGGGCCGCGGCGGCGTACGCCCGCGCGGGCGAGATCTGCGACGAGGACGTAGCGATCAGCCGCGCCATCGGCGAGCACGGCGCCAAGGTCATCGCCGATGCCTTCGACAAGACCGGGAAGCCGATCAACGTGCTCACCCACTGCAACGCCGGATGGCTGGCGACGATCGACTGGGGCACCGCGCTCGCCGCCGTCTACGTCGCCCACGATGCCGGCGTGCCGCTCCACGTGTGGGTCGACGAAACGCGGCCGCGCAATCAGGGCGCCGGGCTGACCGCGTGGGAACTGGGGCGTCACGGCGTCGCCCACACGGTCATCGTCGACAACGCCGGCGGCCATCTGATGCAGCACGGCAAGGTCGATCTCTGCATCACCGGCACCGACCGCACCGCCGCGCAAGGCGACGTATGCAACAAGATCGGCACTTACCTCAAGGCGCTCGCGGCGCACGACAACGGCGTGCCGTTCTACGTCGCGGCTCCCCACACCTCGATCGACTGGACCTTGCGCGACGGCCTCGCCGGCGTGCCGATCGAGGAGCGCGATACCGCCGAGGTGACACATGTGACGGGGCGCGCGCCCGACGGCTCGGTGATCTCGGTCAGCGTCACGCCCGAAGGCAGCGCCGCCGCCAACTACGCCTTCGACGTGACCCCGGCGCGGCTGGTGAGCGGGCTGATCACCGAGCGCGGCGTGTGCCCCGCCTCGCGCGAAGGGCTGCTCGCGCTCTACCCCGAACGTCGCTGAGACGCGCGTGAGCGCGGCGATCACCGGCGTCGACCACGTGCTCGTCGGCGTGCGCGACCTCGAATTGGCGCGCGAGACTTACACCCGCCTCGGCTTCACCTGCACGCCGCGGGGCAGCCACATCGGCTGGGGCACGGCGAACTACTGCATCATGTTCGCCGACGATTACGTCGAGCTCCTCGGCGTCGTCGATCCCACGAAGTTCACCAACCGGCTCGACGAGTTCCTCGATCGCCGCGAGGGGCTGATGGGCCTCGCCTTCGCGACCGGGGACGCCGCGGCCGCCTACGCCGAGTTGCAGTGTGCCGGCGTCGCGCCCGAGCCGCCGAGGGACCTGGCGCGCAACCTCGAACTGGCCGAGGGCACGGTGCAGCCGCGCTTCGAGCTGGTGCATCTACCGCCGGAGGCGACGCCGGCGGTGCCCGCCTTCCTGTGCCGGCACCTGAGCCCCGGGATGATCCGCCGCCCCGAATGGCTCGTCCACGCCAACGGCGCCCGCGCGCTCGCCGCCATCACCGTCGTCGTCGACGCGCCGCACGCGCTGGGGCCGGCTTACGCCCGCC
>JAZFVR010000173.1:0-17447 GCA_036447835.1 Alphaproteobacteria bacterium
TGGAAATGCTTGCCTCCGACATAGCCGGGTGGAATCTCGAAATGCTTGACGATCACTTTCCTCCCCGCCACTCCGGTCAGAGGCACGTCGGCAAGCGTCGTGGCATTGACTTTCGGTTTGTATTCGGACTGCGCGTCGGCGTCGAGAGCAGGAACGGCGAACACGCCGAGCGCGACCGCGACGACGAGAACGAGCTTCCAGACCTTGTTTGCGTACTGCATCGTTCCCCCCTTATCCGAACGTTATCGATTGCGAGGATCGCCGAATCGGGGCGCTGCCCCGAACGGTGCCGATCTCGGCCCGGATTGCATCTCCGACGATCTCGCACCAGCCGATGTTAGCAAGCATAAGTCACACCGGAACGGTCAAACAACCCTCTACTTTGTGCGGTCTTTGATGAATCGCAAACCAATTCCAGATGCCGAAATCCAGCGTCCCGCAGTGCCGCGCGGCGGCGCCAAGCGCAGGCTCGCGCGCGGAGAAAAACCCGCGCGACGAACGCGCAAAGGCCGCTCGTAACCGGCTAATATGCCGGTGTCATGCTGCTGATCGCACGCCACGGCGAGACCGAGTGGAACGTCAAGGGGCGCAAGCAGGGCCGCGCCGATTCGCCGCTCACCCGACGCGGGGTGGCGCAGGCGCGCGACATCGCCGCGCTCGTCGCCAGCATCGGCATCGACCGGCTGTATACGAGTCCGCTCGGGCGCGCGCGGCGCACGGCGGCGATCATCGCCGAGGCCACCGGCCGCACTCCCGAGGTCGACCGACGCCTCGCCGAATGCGACTACGGCGCCTGCCAGGGGCTCACCGCGGCCGAGATCGAGGAGCGTTTCCCCGGCCTCATCGCCCGGCGCGCCGCCGACAAGTGGAGCGTGCCGTGGCCGCTGGGCGAATCCTACGCGAACCTGTGGCGCCGCGCGGCGGCCTTCGCTACCGACGTGCTCCACGGCGGCGACGAACAGGCCGCGGGGCGCGTCTGCATCGTCGCCCACGAGGCGCTCAACCGGACGCTGGTCGGCTATCTCATGGGTCTTACGAGGCAGCAGTTCCTCGACCTCGAGCAGCCGCACCGGGTGGTTTTCCGCTGCGACGGCGGCGCCTTCACCCGGCTCGAGCCGCTGACCGCGGGCGAGCCGCAATGACCGCGAGGGCCGGCGTCATCTTCGATCTCGGCGGCGTTCTCATCGACTGGAACCCGCGCCATCTCTACCGCGAACTCATCGGCGACGATGTGGCGATGGAAGGTTTCCTCACCGAGATCTGCACGCAGGCCTGGAACCAGGAGCAGGACGCCGGCCGACCGGTCGCCGAAGGCACAGACGAGTTGCTGCGGCGGCACCCCGAGCACGGCGAATGGATTCGCGCCTACTACGGCGAGTTCGACCGCATGCTGAAGGGCGTGATCGAGGGCAGCGTCGATATCCTGGGGCGCGTGAAGGCGGGCGGCGCCCGCGTCTTCGCGCTGACCAACTGGGCGCGCGAGACCTTCCCGATCGCCGAGCGCCGCTTCGACTTCATCGGCTGGTTCGAGGCGGTCGTGGTATCGGGTCGCGTCGGCGTGCGAAAACCCGACGCGCGCATATTTCGCCACGCGCTGGACGTTTTCGGCCTGGCGGCGGAAGATGCCCTGTTCATCGATGATTCGGCAGCCAACGTCGCCAGCGCCGAGAGTCTGGGCATCCGCGGCATCCGCTTCGAGACGCCCGAGGCGCTGGAGGATCGACTGACGCGCTTGGGACTGCTCGCACCGTAAGCCGCGCCACACGCCGGGCTGCGCAAGGGAGGCCATGGCGGATAACCGCGAGACGCTCGAGCGGCTGTTCGAGAGCGGGGCCATCGACCTCGACCGCGGCGCGCTCTTCGACGAGGCGCCGCTGGCGCTTCCCGACGACCTCGATTTCGGCCGCGTGCGCGGCATGATGCTCGGGCTCGCCATCGGCGACGCCCTCGGCAACACGTCCGAGTCGCTCGCTCCCGACCATCGCCGTGTCGTCTGCGGCGAGGTCCGCGACTATCTGCCCAACCCCTTCGCCGGCGGCGCGCGTGTCGGCCTGCCCTCGGACGACACCCAGCTCGCGTTCTGGACGCTCGAGCAGATGCTCGCCGACGGCGCCCTGGTGCCCGGGAACCTGGCGCGGCGCTTCGCCTCGGGGCGCATCTACGGCATCGGCCAGACGGTCTCGGGCTTCCTCTCCGCCCACCGCGCCGGGCGGCCGTGGTTCGACTGCGGGCCGCGCTCGGCGGGCAACGGCGCGCTGATGCGCATCGCGCCGCTGGTCATTCCGCATCTCAAGACCGCGAGCACCGATCTCTGGGTCGACACCGCGCTCGCCGCGATGATGACTCACAACGACCGCGCCTCGACAGCGGCGTGCATCGCCTTCGTCGCCATCCTCCACGAGCTCCTCGCCATGCCGCCGCCGCCGCCGCCCGGCTGGTGGCTCGAAGCTTACGTCACCGTGGCGCGGGACCTCGAGGGCGAGAGCGCCTACGCCCCGCGTTCGGGCGACTTCCCCGACTACCGCGGCCCGGTGTGGCGCTTCGTCGAGCGCGAGGTCGCCGGGGCCTTCGATCGCGACATGCCGACGGTCGCGGCGTGCGAATCCTGGGGCTCGGGCGCGTACCTGCTCGAGACCGTGCCGAGCGTCCTGTACCTCCTCATGCGTCACGCGAATGATGCGGAGGAAGCGATTGTTCGCGCTGTAAACGACACCCGCGACAACGACACCGCCGGGGCCATCGTCGGCGCCGCCATCGGCGCACTCCACGGCGCCGACCGCCTGCCCTCGCGCTGGCGCGACGGCCTCGCCGGGCGCACCGCGGAGGACGACGACGGCCGCGTCCACGAGCTGCTCGACGAGGCCGAGGAGACGTTCTGGCGGCGCGGCTGAGACGGCTCAGGCCGCCGACGTAGCGCGCCTCAAGGGCGTTTCTGGCCGCGCGCGTCCTGCCCGCACGGCGGCGCCGTTGACAGCCCCGCGAGGCGCCCTTACCTAACGGCAATGCGCTTTCCCGACCCCCTGCTGCGCGGCCGCCTGATCCGGCGCTACAAGCGGTTCCTGAGCGACCACGAGCTCGACAGCGGCGAGATGGTCACCGCGCACTGCGCCAACCCGGGCAGCATGCTCGGGCTCGACGAACCTGGCGCCGAGGTGTGGCTTTCGCCGGCGCGCAACCCTGAGCGCAAGCTGCGCTACAGCTGGGAGCTGCTGCGCGTCGGCGGCGCGCTCGTCGGCATCAACACGTCGCACCCCAACGGCATCGCCGCCGAGGCGATCGAGGACGGCGGCATTCCCGAGCTCGCCGGCTACGACAGCCTGCGGCGCGAGGTGAAATACGGCAGGAACTCGCGCATCGACATCCTGCTCGCAGGAGAAGGCCGGCCGCCGTGCTACGTCGAGGTCAAGAACGTGCACCTCAAGCGCGGCGCCCGCGCCGAGTTCCCCGATTCGGTCACCGTGCGCGGCGCCAAGCACCTCGTCGAGATGAGCGACATGGTGGCGGCAGGCAATCGCGCGGTGATGCTTTATCTGGTGCAGCGCGAGGACTGCGACGGCTTCGCCATCGCCGGCGACATCGATCCCGGCTACGCGGCGGCGCTGGCCCGCGCGCGGGCGGTGGGCGTTGAAGCGATCTGTTATTCTTGTAAACTGTCGACCGAGGCCATCATCCTGGACGCGGCGCTTCCGCTGCACCTCGATGGCCTCGGCGCGTCATGACCGGGTAAGGATGATCTCGTTCGCAAAAGTCTCGCCGCAGCCGGCCCTGAGCGAGTCGCGCACGGCCGACGGCATCCGCGTGCACGGGTCCAAGGACTTCGAGGGCATGCGGCGTGCCGGCCGCCTCGCCGCCGAAACGCTCGACTTCATCGTCCCCCACGTCGAGCCGGGGGTGACGACGGACGCGCTCGACCGCCTGTGCCACGAGTACATCGTCGGACACGGCGCGATCCCAGCGCCGCTCGGCTATCGCGGCTTTCCCAAGTCGATCTGCACCTCGGTCAACCACGTCGTCTGCCACGGCATCCCCGGCGACAAGCGCCTGCAGAAGGGCGACATCCTCAACATCGATGTCACCGTCGTCCTCGATGGCTGGCACGGCGACACCAGCCGCATGTTCCCGGTGGGCGCCGTGTCGCGCAAGGCGCAACGGCTGATCGACCTCACCCATGAGGCGATGATGCGCGGCATCGAGGTGGTAAAGCCCGGCGTCACCGTCGGCGATATCGGCCATGCCATCCAGTATTACGCCGAGGGCCACCGCTGCTCGGTGGTGCGCGATTTCTGCGGCCACGGTCTCGGGCGCGTGTTCCACGATGCGCCGAACATCCTCCACTACGGCCGGCCGGGCGAGGGGCCGCCGCTGCGCGAGGGCATGTTCTTCACGGTCGAGCCGATGATCAACCTCGGCCGCTTCGACGTGAAGATCCTCAAGGACGGCTGGACGGCGGTGACCAAGGACCGCTCGCTGTCGGCGCAATTCGAGCATTCGATCGGCGTCACCGCCACGGGCCACGAAGTCTTCACCTTCTCGCCCGCCGGACAGCACCGCCCGCCCTACGACTGACCCGTGGCCGCGCCCCGAACGAGAAGCGAGGACAAGCCCCACTACGCCGGCCATCGCAAGCGGTTGCGCGAGCGCTTCCTCAAGGCCGGGCCCGGGGCGCTCGCCGATTACGAGCTGCTCGAGCTCGTGCTGTTCTTCGCCCAGCCGCGCGGCGACGTGAAGCCCGTGGCCAAGGCGCTGCTCAAGCGCTTCGGCGGTTTCGCCGGCGTGATCAGCGCCGAGCCCGAACGACTCGCCGAGGTCAAGGGCGTCGGCGAGGCCGCGATCGCCGCGCTCAAGACGGTGCAGGCGGCGGCGCTCGCCTTCATGCGCGACGAGATCATGGAGCGCCCGGTGCTCGGCTCGTGGGACAAGGTGCTCGCCTACTGCCGCGCCAGCATGGGCTACGCCGCGAACGAGCAGTTCCGCATCCTCTTCCTCGACCGCAAGAACGTGCTCATCGCCGACGAGCTGCAGCAGCGCGGCACGGTCGACCACACCCCGGTCTACCCGCGCGAGGTGGTCAAGCGGGCGCTCGAGCTCGGCGCCTCGGCGATCATCATGGCGCACAACCACCCGAGCGGCGACCCGACGCCGTCGAAGTCGGACATCGACATGACGCGCCAGGTCGCAGAGGCGGCACAGAAGCTCGGCATCGCGCTGCACGACCACGTCATCGTCGGCCGCAAGGAGCACGCTTCGTTCAAGGCGCTGGGGCTGATCTGAAGGCGGCGCTCAGGGCTCGGCGCGCTCGAGCTTGTCGATCTCGGCGCGCACGTCGGCGCTGGTCGTTCCGGTGTCGTGGGCGTGGCGCTGCTCGGTCTGGGCGCTGAACCACTCGGGCTCCTTCATGTCGGTATAGTGGCGCGGTCCTTCGAGGCAATCGAAGCGCATGGCGTAGAGGTCGGAGACCTCGGTGGTCCAGCCCGCGCCGCCAAGCGTTTCGAGAGCGACGTCCTTCATCTGCGCGTTGAACGAGCTCGGCCCAGGATGGGCAAGGACGATAAGCGCATGCACTATCTGCTCTCCTCGACGCGGAAGTCGCGGACGAAGCGCAGCAGCGCACGCGCGGCGACGCCCGCGTCCTCGGCGGTGATCGCCTCGTCCGGGCGGTGGCTGACGCCGCCCGTGCAGCGCACGAACAACATGCCGGCGGCGGTGAGGTCGACCATCGCCATGGCGTCGTGGCCGGCGCCGCTCGGCAGCCGCCGCGGCGCGATGCCTTCGGCGACGACGGCCGCCTCGAGCTGATCCATGACCCAGGGCGTACAGGCGCAGCCCGCCGAATGATGGTCGTCGGAGAAGCGCACACGCACGCCGCGGCGGGCGCCGATGGCCTCGATCTCACCGCACACGTCGCGCACCGCGGCCATGCGTACCTCGCCCTCGGGCGCCCTGATGTCGACCGAGAACGTCACCTCGCCGGGGATCACGTTCGCCGCCCCCGGCGCCAGCGCGAGCTTGCCCACGGTTCCGACGAGCCCCTCTATCCCGGAGCAGCGGCGTTCGATCGCGAGCACCGCCTCGCACGCCGCCGCGAGCGCGTCGTGGCGCCGGTTCATGGGCACGGTGCCGGCGTGGCCGGCGGTCCCCGAGATGCCGACCGTCAGGCGACCGCTGTGGGCGATGGCCGTGACGATGCCCAGAGGCAGGCCTTCCGCCTCGAGCACGGGGCCCTGCTCGATATGCGTTTCGACATAGGCGAGGATGTCCTCGGGCCGGCGCGCGAGCGAAGGTATCGCGGCCGGATCGAGGCCGAAGTCGCGCATCGCCTGGGCGAGGCTCACCGCGTCGTCATCGACGCGCTCGAGCTCCGAGATGTCGAAGGTTCCGGCGAGCGTCTCGCTGCCCAACAGGCTGGTGCCGAAGCGCAGCCCCTCCTCGTCGCCGAAGGCGACGACCTCGATGGCGAAGGGCAGCCTCTCGCCGCGCGCGTCGAGGGCCTTGACGCAGGCGATCGCCACGATGACCCCGAGCATGCCGTCGTATCGGCCGCCGTTCTGCACCGTGTCCTGGTGCGAACCGAGCATGAGCGCCGGCAGACCCGGGCGGTCTCCCTCGTAGCGCCCGACCGTGTTGCCGATCCCGTCGACCCACGCCTCCATGCCGGCGTCGCGCATCCACTCGAGGATGAGATCGGACGCCTTGCGGTGCTCGGGCGTCGCGAAGCGGCGGGTGACGCCGTCGCCGGGCTCGCTGAACGCGGCGGCCGCGTCGGCGCGGGCCATGATCTCGGCGCCGAATTCGGCGGCGCTGGGCATGGATTCGCTTGCGGACTGCATCGTCTCTCACCTTCGATACGCTTGTCACGCTGCGGGCGAAATCCGGGCGCGAGCCGCGCTGCGCGGCGATGAGACGCCCGAAGAGATGTGGGACCACTTCCCCTGCCCGCTGACAAACTAGCCCCCCAGCGCGCTTTTGGCGAGGCCGGGCGCGCATCGGCCGACAAACGAAAACCGCCGGCGAAGCGCCGGCGGACAAAGCATCGCGGGGTGAGCGTTCGCCTAGTGTTTCGAGTAGTACTCGATGACCAGGCTGGGCTCAATCTGCACCGGGTAGGGAACCTCGGCGAACTCGGGCGTGCGTACGAAGGTTCCGCGCATCTTCTTGTGATCGACGTCGACATAGCCGGGGACGTCGCGCTCGGGAGATTCGACGGCCTCGAGCACCAGGCCCAGCTCGCGTGATTTTTCGCGCACCTCGATGACGTCGCCCTCGCCGACGCGGTAGCTCGGGATGTTGACCCGCTGCCCGTTGACGCGGATGTGCCCGTGATTGATGAACTGCCGCGCAGCGAACACCGTGGGCACGAACTTCATGCGATAGATGACGGCGTCGAGGCGGCGCTCGAGCAGGCCGATCAGGTTCTCGCCGGTATCGCCGCGCCGGCGCACCGCCTCGTCGTACATGCGACGGAACTGGCGCTCGCTGATATTGCCGTAGTAGCCGCGCAGCTTCTGCTTCGCCTTGAGCTGGATTCCGAAGTCCGACGGCTTGCGGCGCCTCTGTCCGTGCTGGCCCGGGGCGTAGTCGCGCCGGTTCGTCGGGCTCTTGGGCCGGCCCCACAGGTTGACGCCGAGCCGGCGGCAGATCTTGTACTTGGACGACAGGCGCTTGGTCATGGGCGGAGTTTCGCTGGCACCCGATCCGGGCTCTTCGGGGAGGGCGTAATATACGGCCCCGGCCGGGCTTGTCAAACCGATTCAGGCAGTTGCGGCGCGGCGCGGCGGCCCATGATAGGGGCCGGCCGGGGCCTAGTTACTGAACTTGGCGACCGCCTGCTCGAGGCTGGCCAGCAGGGTCTGGCCGAGTTCGCCGCCGTCGCCCTCTATCCGGTCGCGAATGACGACGCGCATGGCCTCGATGTGCTTGCCGATGATGTCGAGATGGGTATCGCTGCGCTGGGTCTTGCCCTCGATCATGCCCCTGGTGAAGCCGCACAGCGAATCGCCGAGCATGGTCATCAGCGGGTAGCCGTAGGTGGTGCCCTCGCCCTTCACGTCATGGGCGATCTGGGCCACGGTTTCGAGGTGAGCGTCGCCCTCGTCGGGGTTTGCGCGCGCGCCGGCGTACGCCTTCTCGAGGTCGGCGAGGTGGCCCTCGACCCAGATCGGGTACTCGCCCTTGAGCGCCGTGACGGCTTCCTCGGCGCGACGCAGCATTTCCGCCTCGTCGAGGCCGCCGACATCGGTCTTGGCCTTGTCCGCCAGCGAGCCGGGGGGCGTCACGAACAACGCCTTGTCTTGGTTCGGGTCATTCGACATCGATTGCTCAGCTCCTCAACCGACACCCGGGGCGCATCGGCCGTGGCATGGCGTCGCCGTTTCGCCGGGCAGGAGCGCCGGGGCGATCACAGTTCGCGCCGGCCATCGGTCTGGTCCTCGCTCTTCGCGTTGCTGTTCGCGGCCTGCGTCCTGGATTTGCGTCGCTCCGACCCCTTGTGGACTCCCGTGCGGCGCCGACGATCGGGTCCGAAGAAGGTCTCCGTGCGCACGAATCTTCGCGAGTGCTCGATGATCGAGACTATTCGCCGGTACAGAGCCTCAGGCGAGACCGGCTTGGCGAGGTACTCGTTGGCGCCGGCGTCGCGTGCTTCCTCAACGTGCTTCACCCGCGTGTTGGCGGTCAACATGATGACGGGGAGAAACGGATCGGGGCTGTCGTTCTCGGCGCGCACCATCTTGACGAACTCCACCCCGCTCATAGGCTCCATCTCCCAGGCGACGATAGCGATATCGATGGGGGTGACGTGCATCTCGTCGAGCGCCTCAGCCGCGCTTGCCGCGAGAAAGACGTTTCGGGCGCCCAACCCCCGCAATATGCCCGACACCAGCTTCCGCGTATGCCGATTGTCATCGACGACGAGGAAATTGACCCTCTCTAAAGTGATACCCTTCATTTGCAGTCCTACACGTCGACGGCGGCAAAATCCAACGCTGTCGCGCGCACACCGGCGAAGCAAACGGAAACGCACCGGCGCCGCGCGGGTACCCGCCCGGCGTTGCTGCCGATGCCGCGATCAGGCCGGCGAAGCCCGGCTCCCGGCGCGCGAACGGATTGGCGGATCGTAGGCGGCGAATGGTTAAGATTGGTTAAAGGCGGGGTTCCCCTTGCGTAGACCCACCTTGCGTAGACCCGCGTCACGAGCACCGGCGAGGTTTCGCGCCCCGCCGGCGCGTCGGCGCGATCAAAGCTCGGCGCGACCGTCGGTCTCCGCCTCGGCCGCCATCGAGGCCGACTTCCGGGCGCGCGCCGAACGCGCCGGCGTCGCCGCAGAATGGCGCTGCGAATAGGGCGACGTGTACGACATCGCCACCCTCCACCTGCGCTACGCCGACATCGGCGTCATCGGCCAGACGCCTCCGGAAGGCACCGAGGGCCGGCTCTTCATCCAGCTCCCCGAGCAGGTCGTGCTCGACTCGGGCCGGCCGGCCATCGTCGTGCCCTACGTCGGATCGAATCCGGTGGTGGGCAGGCGCGTGCTCGTCACCTGGAACGGCAGCCGCGAGGCGACGCGGGCGCTCCATACCGCCCTTCCCGTGCTCGAGCGGGCCGGGCGCGTGATCGTCCTCAGCGTCGACCCGGGCGACCATCGCCATCTGCCCGGCGCGGATATCGCCGCCCATCTGGCGCGCCACGGCGTGCGCGCCGAGGCAATCGAGACGAGCCGCGACGACATCGAGGTCGGCGACGCGGTGCTGTCGTGCGCCGCCGACCTCAGCGCCGACCTCCTCGTGATGGGCGCCTACGGCCGCTCACGAGTGGGCGATGGGCGGCGTTACCCGCAACCTGCTCAAGCACATGACGCTCCCGGTGCTCATGTCGCGGTGAGCCGCCAGCTGCCGGCGCACGGCGATTGGCTAACCGGCAGGGTTGGTCTACGATATACGACTTACCGACACCCTCGCACCGGCGACAGGAGCGATGCCGGAAACAGATGTCATTACCATTTTCCTGATTCACGATGGGCGCATCCTGGTTCTCAGGCGCAGCGGCAAGGTGGCCACCTATCGCGGCCTCTGGGCCGGGGTGAGCGGCTATCTCGAGCAGGCGCCGATCGAGCAGGCGTATACCGAACTCGAAGAGGAAACCGGCCTCGGCCTCGATGACGTCGTACTGCTGAAAGAGGGCGCGCCGCTCGACGTCTACGACAGGGAACGCGACCGCCTGTGGCGGGTCCATCCATTCCTGTTCGCGGTCGACGACCCCGCGCGCATCCGGCTCGACTGGGAGCACGTCGAGCGGCGCTGGGTGTGGCCCGGCGAGATCGAGAGGCTCGATGCCGTACCGGGACTCGCCGACGCCCTGCAGCGCGTCTATCCCTGAGCCGGCCGGGCGGAAGCACGGCATGTCGCCGGACTCCCTCGACGAGGCGCTCGCCCGCATCCGCGACGACCGCGAGCACGGCGCGGCGCAGCTCGCCGAGGCCGGGCTCAGGCTCATCGGGCGCGTGTGCGGCGAGCGCGCTCGCGCCGGGGCCGACACGCTGCTCGCAGACGCCGCCACGCTCGTCGGGCGCATCGCCGCGCTGCGCCCATCGATGGCATCGCCGGGGAACTGGGCGGCCACGTACTACGCCGCGCTGCGCGAGCGTCTCGCGAACCCGGGCACCGACCCGGCCCAAGCCTGCGACGAAGTGCTCGCCGACCTCCTCGCCCGCCAGGCAGCGTTGCGCGACGCCCTCGTCGCCGCCGCCCGCCCGGTTCTCGCCGCCGCCCGCGGCGTCCTCACGCTGAGCTATTCGTCGACCATCGAGGCGGTGCTCGCCGAAGCGATCGCGCCCGACTGCCTCGTCGTCGTCGCCGAATCGCGGCCGCTGCTCGAGGGCCGCAAGCTATGCGGTCGGCTCGAGGCCGCGGGCCGCCGCGTCCGCTGCATCACCGACGCGCAGATCGGCCTCGCGCTCGCCGATCTCGACACCGTGCTCATCGGCGCCGACGCGGTGCTCGCCGATGTCGCCGTAGTCAACAAGGCGGGCAGCCTGCTCGCCGCCCTCGCGGCCCGCGAGCGCGGCACGCGGTGCCACGTCGCCGCCGACACCTTCAAAATCGACCCCCGCGCTACGGCCGCCGAGGCCACCCTCGAGGCGATGGACGGCGGCGAGGTGTGGCCCGAGCGTGCCGAGATCTGCACCAACGTCTATTTCGAGACGGTTCGGGCCGACCTCATCGGCCTCTACCTCACCGAGAAGGGCGCGCTCACCGCCCCCGAAATGCTGGGCGAGGTCGACGCCTGGCGCACGCTGTGGCGCACGCCCGGTCTCGCGGCGTGAAGCGCGACCGATCAGGAACCCGACGAGGCGTCTTCCAAGCGGTCGAGAAGCTCGCTCACGTTCTCGGGAACGACGACCCACAGATGCGAGGTGTTCTTGAAGATGATGCTGCGGGGCGAGACGTACCTGCCGATCGCCGCGGCGATCTCGTCGTTGGAGCGCCCCTGCCAGTAACCGTCTTTGGCGGCGACGAGAACGTGCGCCTCGATGTCCATGGGCCCGCGCGCGTTCCTGAGGGCGTGGTCCATCATCTCGTTGAAGCAACCCACCGAGACGTAGTCCCAATACAGGTTGAAACAGACGAACCGCGACTCGAGATCGACCTTGAAGAAGGTCTTGCGTTGCGCCCGGTGCCGCCATCGAAAGGCGGTGGCGGCCTCCGGATTGAAGACCTTGAGCAGATTGTGGTTGGGAAAGGCGACCCAGCGATGGCCGTTGTGAACGAATCCGTTGAGCGGGTAGAACAACGCCTCCCACCGCGTCGGCTCGAAACGGTCGGGCGCACAGGCGCCCCAGACGAGCTTCAGCCTGCCGGCGGCCGCCGCGTCGCTCAGCGCGTCGTAGGCATGAACGAAATCGTAGAAACCGCTGCTCGAAGCGACGACGGTGACGTCGCCGTAGGCCGACAGGAGCGCCGAGAGATCGGCGACGATCGTCGCCCGCTTCCGGTCCATGTTCTCGACCGTGTACTTTTCCCAGATCGGCGTGGTGGCCGAGAATTCGGGGAGAAAGCAGCATCGCGCGTAGATATCGTGGCCGTACCGGCGATAGAGGCTCGGAAGGATGAATCTTATCTGGCCGGGGACGCCGTTTATCCCCGGGATGAAGTAAAAGACCTTGGAGGGATTTTCCTTGTTTCCATATTCCGAAATATCGTCATAAAAATGCTTGTAGAACTCAAGAGACTCAAAATAACGCTTTTTAAACAAGTACCGTAGATCATTTGGCTTGGCACTCTTCGCCTTCGCACGATCGACGCTACCGACGCCGCCGATGCGTCTCGTCGCCTCTTCGCCGATGGATGATTGAACCATGCTTCCACGACCCGTCAGGTCTCATCGAAGGGCAAAAATAGCCGGGCGGCGGCGTCCCGCCAACCTAATTTCCCGCGGCCGGCGAACGAACCGCGGCAGCGCCGGGGCGCGGCCTCGCCTCGCGTGCGGCCCGTGCCCGCGCCGTGACGCGGCTCACCGCTGATCCGGGTCATTACCCGGTTCAAGCGAGAAGGGCTATGGACAAGGGAAACAGCTGTGCGATCCTAGCGAAGACGGCGACTTTCGCCGTGACGGGCCTCAAGCGGTGGGAGCCTCGAGCATGTTCCGACGCATAGGATTGATTCTGGTTACGGCCCTGGCGATGGCCGCGCCGGCGCCGCAATCGACGGCGCTGGCAGCGATTCCGGTCGCGGTCGGCGGGCAGGATCTCCCCACCCTCGCGCCGATGCTCAAGGAGACGACCCCGGCGGTCGTCAACATTGCGACGCGCGGCCGCCTGCGCGTGCGGGAGAACCCGCTGCTTGCCGATCCGTTCTTCCGTCGCTTCTTCAACCTGCCGTCGACGCCGCGCGAGCGTCAGACCCAGAGCGTGGGCTCGGGCGTCATCGTCGACGGCGAGCAGGGCTACGTGCTGACCAACAATCACGTCATCGCCAACGCCGACCAGATCGTCGTCACCCTGCGCGACCGGCGCCAGTTCGCCGCCGAATTGATCGGCACTGATCCGGACACCGACATCGCCGTTCTCAGGATACCGGCCGAAGACCTGACGACGTTACGCATGGGCGATTCGGACCGGCTCGAGATCGGCGACTTCGTCGTCGCCATCGGCAACCCCTTCGGCATCGGCCAGACCGTCACCTCGGGCATCGTCAGCGCGCTGCGCCGCAGCGGGCTGGGCATCGAGGGCTTCGAGGATTTCATCCAGACCGACGCCTCGATCAACCCGGGAAACTCGGGCGGCGCGCTGGTAAACCTGCGCGGCGACCTGATCGGCATCAATACCGCGATCATCGGCCCGGGCGGCGGCAACGTCGGAATCGGCTTCGCCATCCCCATAAACATGGCGCGCGAGGTGATGGATCAACTGGTCACCTACGGCGAGGTGCGCCGGGGCCGGCTCGGCGTCCACGCGCAGGACATCACGCCGGAGATCGCCGACGCCCTCGGCGTCGACCTCGACCAAGGGGCGATCATCACCCAGGTGGTGCGCGGGTCACCCGCGGCGAATGCCGGCATCAAGGCCGGCGACCTCGTCATCGCCGCCGACGGCGAGCCGGTGCGCAGCGCCACCCACCTGCGCAACAAGATCGGCCTCTTGCGCGTCGGCGAGACCATCGAGCTCACGGTGCTGCGTGACGGCGACAGGCACACGCTCAGCGCCAAACTGGAGGAGCCCGAACAACTGCAGATGCGGGGTGGCGGTACCGTTCGCCGGCTTTCCGGCGCGACCTTCGCCCCGCTCACCGAGGAATCGACGCTGTTCGGCCGCGTCGAGGGCATCGCCGTCGTCGACGTCGAGCGCGGCAGCCCCGCCTGGCAGATCGGCCTGCGCAAACGCGACGTCATCGTCTCGGTAAACCGCCGGCCGGTGCACGACCTCGAAGACTTCAAGGCGGCCGTGCAAGCAAGCGAGAACGCGCTCTTGCTCAACGTCCGCCGCGGCAACGCGCAGGTTTTCATCGTTATCCGGTAGGCCGTCTCGGCGGCGGCCTCGGGCACCCGACTTAGACCACTAGGACGCCCCCGCCGCGGCGCCGGTATGCTTTAACCGGAGCCTCCGTTATGCGATGATCCGGACGCGCGATGCGGGTTGCGTCGGCACGCATCGCCCGGGTGGCAACGCCACATCGCTCGCGGAGGCAGGCCGATGATTTTCCGCCAGTTGTTCGACAGCGTCTCCTGCACCTACACCTATATCGTCGCCAGCCGCCGCGGCGGCGAGGCGCTGATCATCGACCCGGTGCTCGACAAGGTCGACCGCTACATCCGCTTGCTCGCCGAGCTCGACCTCAAGCTGGTCAAGGCGATCGACACGCACGTTCACGCCGACCACATCACCGGGCTCGGCGCGCTGCGCAACCGCACCAAATGCATCACGGTGATGGGTCGGGAAAGCGAGGTCGACGTGGTCTCCGTGCGCGTCGCCGACGGCGACCGCATCGAGATCGAGGGCGTCGGCCTCGATGTCATCCATACTCCGGGTCACACCGACGATTCGTACAGCTTCTACATGGGCGATCGCGTGTACACCGGCGACACGCTGTTCATCCGCGGCACCGGGCGCACCGACTTCCAGCACGGCGACCCGTACGCCGCCTATGATTCCTTGTTCAACAAGCTGCTCAAACTGCCCGATGAGACGCTCGTCTACCCCGGCCACGACTACAAGGGGGACACCGTCAGCACGATCCGCGAGGAGAAGGCGTACAACCCGCGCCTGCAGGTGAGCTCGGCCGAGGAATACGCCGAGATCATGAACAATCTCGACCTGCCCAGCCCCAAGATGATGGACGTCGCGGTGCCGGCAAACCTGCAAATCGGCCTGCCCCAGGACGAGATCGAGGCGCGCGGCTGGTCGCTTTCATGCGACGAGGCGCTGGAACTGGTCGGCCAGCCGGGGCTGGTGCTGGTCGATCTGCGCGACAGGAGCGAGCGCGAGCGCGACGGCGTCATACCCGGCTCGGTGCACGCCCCCTACCCCGATCTCGAGGAAAATGTGAAGCCGGGCGGGCTGCTGCACGAGATCGCCGACGCCACGGGCAAGCGCCTCGTCTTTTACTGCGCCTTCGGCGAACGCTCGGCGATGGCGGTAGAGGCCGCGCAACAGGCGGGGCTTAGCGAGGCGTGCCACATCAAGGGCGGGATCGACGCCTGGACGAAAGCGAGCGGCCCACTCACCGACGAGACGTGATCGCCGTGGTCGTCTGACCGTCCCGCCGGCTCCCGTCAAACCGGCCCGAATCGGGCAAGGTCTCTCCCCCCTCTCCTGCCGGCCCGTCTTCCTTTACCAGAAGCGGAGCGGGCCCGGACGGAAGTGCCGGTCCGGCCCCGCCCAGGCTGAAGCTAGCCTTGCGATCAGGCCGCTCGCACGGAAGCGAGGAACGTGTCGACCTCGCCACGGAGCATCTCGGCCTGCTTGGCAAGCTCGGCCGCCGACCGAAGCACCTCGCTCGCCGCGGCGCCGGTCTCCGACGCCGCCTCGGTCACTCCGGCGACGTTGCCGGAGACCTCCTGGGTCCCCGTCGCCGCCTCATGGGCGCTGCGGCTGATCTCACCCGTCGCCGCGCCCTGCTGCTCGACCGCCGCGGCAATCTGAGTCGCGATCTCGTCCATCTCGGCGATCTTCTCGCCGATGCCCTTGATCGCCTCTACCGCCTCGTTGGTTGCCGTCTGGATGGCGCCGATCTGGGCCGAGATCTCCTCGGTCGCCCTGGCCGTCTGGTTGGCTAGGCTCTTGACCTCGGAGGCCACGACCGCGAAGCCCCTGCCGGCCTCGCCGGCGCGCGCCGCCTCGATCGTCGCGTTGAGGGCGAGCAGGTTGGTCTGTCCGGCGATGTCGCTGATGAGCTCGACCACCTCGCCGATCTTCTGCGAACCTTCCGACAGCCCTTGCATGGTCTCGTTGGTGCGCTCGGCGTCCTCGACCGCGGACTTCGCCTTGTTGGCCGAGTTCGCCACTTGGCGGGCGATTTCCTGGATCGAGCTCGCCAGCTCCTCGGCCGCCGACGACACCGTCTGCACGTTGCTCGACGCCTGCTCCGACGCCGCCGCGGCCGCCGTCGCCTGACGGTTGGTCTCCTCGACAATCGATGACATCTCCTGCGCGGTCGACTCCAGCGCATTGACCGACGACGAGACCGTGTCGACGACGCCTTTGACGCTGGCTTCAAAGTTGTCGGCAAGCTTAGTCATCTGCTGGCGCCGTTCTTCCTCGGCCTTCTTCTTCAACTCCTCTTGTTGGGCGTAAAGGCGCTCTTTTTCGATCGCGTTCTCCTTGAACACACCGAGGGCTTGGGCCAGCTCGCCGATCTCGTCCCTCGTTACCAGCGGCACCTCGACGTCGGTATAGCCCTTGGAGACCTCGGTCATGGCCACGACCATCTTCTTGAGCGGCGTGAGGACCGCGCGCAGGGTCAACCACGTGAGGAACAGGGCGAACGCGGTGGCGGCGAGCAGAACGGCTATGGACAGTCGTAATGTATTATCGGCCGCGGCGTGCGCCGCATCTTCGGCACGCACTGCGCCTTGCTTCAGGTCGTCGGCGATCGTGACCAGGATTCCATCGACAATCTGGACGCTGGCCCGAGCATCCGCCACCAGGCTGTTTCCGAGCACCCTGTTTTCGGCCACGTAGGCGCCCACAGCCTCTAAGGAGGTCTTGACGAACTTCTCGACATGTTGCCGTACCGCGGCGACTTCGTCCGGGGCAAACGCGCTGATGGTTTGCAGATGTTCTTCGAGCCCGGCCCTGGCCTGATTTGCCATGTCCTCCGATTCGTTCAACCAACTCACCTCGAGGTCGGTGAGCCAATATTTGAGCTCGCCGAAAGCCCGCAGGGCGGCCATCGCCGTGCCGACCGATTCGTGAAGCTGTGTCTGCTCGCGAACAACGTCGCTGCCGACAGCGATCTGCTCTCGCATGTGGAGGTTCGACCCCACCATAACCAACACCAGGATGCCGGAAAGCAACAGCAGCCTTGAGCGGATGGTGAGGGCCAGCGCCAGTTTGGGTATGCGCATCGGAGTGCTCCTTTCGAGGCAGGGACGTGTCGTTCAACCTTTTCTATTGATAAATCGCGACACTGATGGCGCCGCCGAGTTCGCCCAATTGCCCGCCCTCTTTCTTGTCGCCGGTGGCGTCGCGCTCGCCTTTGGGTTCGCCGTGCAGGGTCGCGGAATCGATGCCGTCGAGGTCGACGCCGATCGCCTTCATGTAGTTCGCCTTCGTCTTCTCCAGGACAAAATCGACGGTAACGCCTTAATCGCCGATCGAATCATCGTTGATATGCTTCTGCTTGTCCGAGATCACCGCCCCGGCAGAGCGCAAGAACGTCGCCAGGCTGAGGGCGATTTGTTCCTCGTTCTCGACCGCCGAGACAACGTTGCCAAGGCCGACGAGGAGCGGGCTGCAA
>JAZFVR010000174.1:0-2347 GCA_036447835.1 Alphaproteobacteria bacterium
CGCGGTCAAGAAGCGTGAGGACACGCACCGCATGGCGGAGGCCAACCGGGCCTTTTCGCACTATCGCTGGTAAGCCGGAAGCCGAGAGACCCCGATCATGGCCCGCACGACCCCGCTCGAGCGCTACCGCAACATCGGCATCATGGCTCATATCGATGCCGGCAAGACGACGACGACCGAGCGCATCCTCTATTACACCGGTCGCTCCTACAAGATCGGCGAGGTGCACGACGGCACCGCGACCATGGACTGGATGGAGCAGGAGCAGGAACGCGGCATCACTATCACCTCGGCCGCGACGACCTGCGACTGGCGCGGCCATCGGATCAACATCATCGACACCCCGGGCCACGTCGACTTCACCATCGAGGTCGAACGCTCGCTGCGCGTGCTCGACGGCGCGGTCGCGGTGTTCGATTCGGTGGCCGGTGTCGAGCCGCAGTCCGAGACCGTCTGGCGCCAGGCCGACAGGTACAAGGTCCCGCGCATCTGCTTCGTCAACAAGATGGACCGCATCGGCGCCGACTTTCACCGCTGCGTCGAAATGATCGACGATCGCCTGGGCGCGACCCCGCTGGTGGTGCAGCTGCCCGTTGGCTCAGAAAACGATTTTCGCGGCGTGGTCGATCTGGTCCGCATGCAGGCCATAGTCTGGAAGCAAGAGACCATGGGCGCCGAATTCGAGACCGTGGAGATCCCGGCAGAACTCGCCGAGCAGGCGGCCAAATTTCGCAAGCAGATGATCGAGCTTGCCGTGGAGCAGGACGACGCCGCCTTGGAGTCCTACCTCGAGGGCGAGGAGCCCGATGAGGAGACCCTGAAGCGCTGCATCCGCAAGGGCACTTGCAAGCTCGATTTCGTGCCGGTGCTCAACGGCTCGGCCTTCAAGAACAAGGGCGTGCAGCCGCTCCTGGATGCGGTGGTCGATTATCTGCCGTCGCCGACGGACGTGCCGGGCGTGAAGGGCGTCCAGCCGGATTCGGCCGAGGTCATAACCCGCCGGAGCTCGGACGACGAGCCCCTCGCGGCCCTCGCCTTCAAAGTCATGACCGATCTCTTCGTGGGCTCGCTGACCTTCGTGCGCATCTACTCCGGCGTCATCGAGACCGGCACCAGGGTGCTCAACACGGTGAAGCAGAACAAGGAGCGTGTCGGGCGCATGCTGCTCATGCACGCCAATCACCGCGAGGACATCAAGGAGGCTCACGCCGGCGATATCGTGGCCATCGCCGGGCTCAAGAACACGACGACCGGCGAAACGCTGGCCGATCCGCGTCATCCGATCATCCTGGAGCGCATGGAGTTCCCGGATCCGGTCATCGAGGTCGCGGTCGAGCCCAAGACCAAGGGCGACCAGGAGAAGATGGGCATCGCCCTCGGCCGTCTGGCTCAGGAGGATCCCTCGTTCCAGGTCACCACCGACCCGGAGAGCGGCCAGACCCTGATCAAGGGCATGGGCGAGCTGCACCTGGAGATAATCGTCGACCGCATGAAGCGCGAGTTCAAGGTCGACGCCAGCGTCGGCTTGCCCCAGGTGGCCTACCGCGAGACCATCACCCGGGTCGGCGAAATCGATTACACCCACAAGAAACAGACCGGCGGCGCCGGCCAGTTCGCCCGCGTCAAGCTGCTGTTCGAGCCGCTCGAGCCCGGCGCGGGCTACGAGTTCGACAACGCCGTGGTCGGCGGCGCGGTGCCCAAGGAGTACGTCCCCGGCGTCGCGAAAGGGCTGAACAGCGCGCGCGCGACCGGGGTGCTGGCCGGCTTCCCGATCATCGACTTCAAGGCGACGCTGTTGGACGGCGCCAGCCACGACGTGGATTCGAGCGTGCTCGCCTTCGAAATCGCGACCCGGGCGGCGTTCCGCGAGGGCATTACCAAGGCGGCGCCGGTGCTCCTCGAGCCGGTCATGCGGGTCGAGGTCGTGACGCCCGAGGTGTACATGGGCGACATCATCGGCGACCTGAACAGCCGGCGCGGGCACGTTACCGGCATGGATACCCGCGGCAACGCGAAGCTCATCAACGCCATGGTGCCGCTGGCGAACATGTTCGGCTACGTCAATACCCTGCGCTCCATGAGCCAGGGCCGGGCGCAGTACACCATGCATTTCGACCACTACGAGCGGGTGCCCCAGGCGGTCGCCGACGAGGTGGTCGCCAAGTTGGCCTGATCGACCAAGGCGCGATCGAGCGAGCTCAGCGACGGAGACATAGGACCGATGGCAAAGGCGAAATTCGAGCGGACGAAGCCGCACTGCAACGTGGGCACGATCGGCCACGTGGATCACGGCAAGACGACGCTGACGGCTGCGATCACGAAGATCCTGGCGGAGAGCGGGGGAGCG
>JAZFVR010000175.1:0-2532 GCA_036447835.1 Alphaproteobacteria bacterium
GGGCCGCCGAGGAAGATGGTGCCCTGGCCCTTGACGATCACCGCCTCGTCCGACATCGCCGGCACGTAGGCGCCGCCGGCGGTGCACGAGCCCATCACCGCGGCGATCTGCGGGATGCCCTCGGCCGACATCACAGCCTGGTTGTGAAAGATGCGGCCGAAGTGCTCGCGATCGGGGAACACCTCGTCCTGGCGCGGCAGGTAGGCGCCGCCCGAATCGACGAGGTAGATGCACGGCAGCCGGTTCTCGCGCGCGATCTCCTGCGCGCGCAGGTGCTTCTTCACGGTGATCGGGTAGTAGGTGCCGCCCTTGACCGTGGCGTCGTTGGCGACGATGACGCATTCGCGCCCCTCGACGCGGCCGATGCCGGTGACGATGCCGGCCGCGGGCACGTCCTCGTCGTAGACGCCGTGGGCGGCGAGCTGGCTCAACTCGAGGAACGGCGCGCCCATGTCGATGAGCGTGTCGATGCGCTCGCGCGGCAGCATCTTGCCGCGCCCGAGGTGGCGTTCGCGCGCCTTCCTGCCGCCGCCCTCGCGCACCGCCGCGACCGTTTCCCCGAGATCGGCGACGAGCGCCGCCATCGCCTCCGCGTTCTCACGGAACTCTGCGGAGCGTGAATCGATCGCCGTCGGATGAGCGGACATGGGTTCGAGCGAATCTCCGGCGGTGGACGCCAGCGCGCCTAACATGCCCCCGCGCCCCCGAAAGCGGCAAGGAAAATCTGGGGGTTAGGCGCCGCCTCCCTACTGCGCGGTATAGCCGCCGTCGACGGGCAGGCCGACGCCCGTGATCATCGCCGCGCGCTCGGAGGCGAGGAACAGGATGGCGTCGGCGACGTCTTGCGGTTTGGCGGTGCGTCCGAGCGGAATCGCCTTGTCGGACTCGGCGAGATACACCGCCGGGTCGATGCCGAGCTGCCGCGCCTCTCCCCCGAGCATCGGCGTATCCACGTTGTCGGGACAGACGGCGTTGACGCGGATGCCGTCGGCCGCGTGGTCGAGCGCCATGGCGCGCGTTATCTGCAGCACCGCGCCCTTGCTCGCGCAGTAGGCGGCCATCGCCGGCGCGGCGATGAGCGCGGCGTCGGAGGCGACGTTGACGATGGCGCCGCCGCCCTGGCCCTTCATCACCGGCACCGCCGCGCGGCTCAGGTAGAACACCGCGTCGACGTTGACCGCCATGGTGTCGCGCCATTGCTCGTCGGTGGTCGCCGGCGCGTCGACGCGGTGGATGACGCCGGCGTTGTTGACGAGCACGTCGAGGTGACCGAAGTGCCTGACCGTCTCGCCGACGAGGAACTCGCATATGGCGCGCTCGCTGACGTCGCCGGCGACGAACGCCGCCTCGCCGCCGGCGCCGGTGATCGCCGCCAACACCTCGGCGCCACGCGCCTCGCTGCGGCCGGTGAGGAGCACGTGCGCGCCGGCGGCGGCGAACGCGTGTGCGGTCGCCGCGCCGATCCCCGACGTGGCGCCGGTAACCAGAATCGCCTTGCCGTCGAACTCCATGACCCGGCGAACTTAGCGCAAATCGCGCCTCGCCGCGAGCGTGGGGCCCGCTTGCCATCGCGGCGGCCATGTCCCACCATGGGCGTGCATCGACGCGAAGGAGCGCACCCATGCTGCCCAGTCGCACCGAGATCGAAGCCGCCGCCGAGATCGTCCACCGCACGGTGACGCCGACGGCGCAGATTTGCTGGGCGCTGCTCGCCGAGCGCTGCGGATGCGAGGTCTGGGTCAAGCACGAGAACCACACGCCGATCGGCGCCTTCAAGGTGCGCGGCGGCCTCGTCTACATGGACGACCTCAAGCGGCGCGCGCCCGAGGTGCCCGGCGTGCTCACGGCGACGCGCGGCAACCACGGCCAGAGCGTCGCCTTCGCCGCGCGTGCGAACGGGATCAACGCGGTGATCGTCGTGCCCCACGGCAACAGCGTCGAGAAGAACCGCGCCATGCGCGCATTCGGCGCCGAGCTCGTCGAGCACGGCCACGACTTCTCCGCCGCCTACGACTACGCGGTCGGACTCGCCGAGGAGCGCGGGCTGCACATGCTGCGCTCGTTCCACCCGCTGCTCCTCCGCGGCGTCGCCACCTACGGCTACGAGTTCCTCAGCGCCGCGCCCGAGCTCGACGCGGTCTACGTGCCCATCGGCCTCGGCTCGGGCATCTGCAGCATGGTCGCCGCGCGCGAGGCGCTCGGGTGCACGACCGAGGTCGTCGGCGTCGTCGCCGAGAAGGCGGCGACCTATGCGCTCTCGTTCGAGGCGGGAAAGCCGGTGCCGACCGACTCGTCGGACACGCTCGCCGACGGCATGGCGGTACGCGTGCCCGACGAAGGCGCGCTCGAGATCATCCTGGCCAGCGTCGCTCGCATCGTGAGCGTAACGGAAGACGAGATCCTCGCCGCCATGCGCCACTATTTCTCCGACACCCACAACATCGCCGAGGGCGCCGGCGCGGCGCCGCTCGCCGCGCTCCTCAAGGAGCGCGAGGCGATGCAGGGCAAGCGCGTCGGCCTCGTGCTCTCGGG
>JAZFVR010000176.1:0-3811 GCA_036447835.1 Alphaproteobacteria bacterium
GTGGATGTAGCGCAGCAGCCAGCCGTAGTTGACGTTGCGCATGATGTGCTCGACGCTGTCGAAAGCGAAATCCGCGTGCGGCGTGTAGTGCATCGCCAGCACGATGCCGGTGATGATCTGGATCATCAGCGCGATGCCCGCGAGCGAGCCGAAATTCCACCAGTAGTTCAGGTTGCGCGGGGCCGGGTAGCCGCTGCCGACGTGGTGGTCCAGGTAGCTGAAGATCGGCAGCCGGTACTCGAACCACTGGATGATCTTGTTTTGCGGGACCAGGCTCATGGACGTCTGCCTTTCAGCCGATATTGATCGTCGTCTCGTCGATATAGCTGTACGGCGGCACCTCGAGATTGCGCGGCGCCGGGCCGATGCGGATGCGGCCCGAGGTGTCGTAGTGCGAGCCGTGGCAGGGGCAGAACCAGCCGCCGAAGTCGCCGCGCGGGTCGCCCGGCCTCTGGCCCAGAGGGATGCACCCCAGATGAGTGCAGATGCCGACCAGCACCAGCCATTCGGGCTTCTCGGCGCGCGCCTCGTCGGCTTGCGGGTCGCGCATGTCGGCCGTGTCGTCGGCCCGCGCCGTCGCGATCTCCGCGCTCGTGCGGCGGCGGATGAACACGGGCTTGCCGCGCCACACGACGGTGATCGACTGCCCCACCGCGACCGGTGCGAGATCGACCACGGTCGACGACAGCGCCAGCACGTCGGCCGACGGGTTCATGTTGTCGATCAGCGGCCACACCGCTACCGCGGTGCCGACTACGGTAACGGCGCCGGTCGCCAGATAGAGGAAATCGCGCCGCGTTTCCTCCTCGCCGTGGGCTCCGGCGGGCGCAGTGTCAGCCATCGACCTGATACTCCCTGATGGGGTGGGGTGCGCGGGCCATTTTCTCTCATCAATTCGCCGCCGTCTAGGTCTATGCGCGACCTGCGATATACATATGATGACAATGCCATCCGCCACGCGCGTGAAGCCCCGATCGGCGGAATTGCAAACGCCGAACGGCGGCGCGGGAAATTCGACGATGCGCCTCGCGCTCTACCAGCCCGACATCCCGCAGAACGCAGGCAACCTCCTGCGCACCGCGGCGTGCTTCGGGGTGCCGGTCGACATCATCGAGCCCTGCGGCTTCGTCCTCGACGACCGGCGACTGCGCCGCGCCGGGCTCGACTATCTCGACCGCGTCGCCATGACGCGCCACGTCTCGTGGGCGGCCTTCCTCGCCGCGCGCGCGAATTTCGCGGCGCCCGGCCGGCTCGTGCTGTTGACGACGAAGGGGGATGAGCCGTATACGCGGTTCGCGTTCCGCGCCGACGACACCCTGATCGTCGGGCGCGAGAGCGCCGGCGTCGACGACGAGGTGCACGCCGCGGCCGATGCGCGTATCGTCATCCCGATCGCCCCCGGCTTGCGCTCGCTCAACGTGGCGGTGGCGGGCGCCGTGGCGCTGGCCGAGGCGCTGCGCCAGGCCGCCGGCCCGCCGATTGCAGGGAGTGAACGATGAGCGACGAGACCGACCCACTCAAGGCCGAGACCGAAGCCTGGTTCGACGACCTGCGCGACCGCATCTGCGGCGAGTTCGAGGCCCTCGAGGACGCGCTCGCCGCATCCGAGCGCCCGGCGGGCCGCTTCGAGCGCAGCGCGTGGCAGCGCGAGGGCGGCGGCGGCGGCGTCATGTCGGTCATGCGCGGGCGGGTGTTCGAGAAGGTCGGCGTCAACGTCTCGACCGTGTGGGGCGAGTTCCCCGAGGACTTCCGCCGCATCATCCGCGGCACCAAGGAAAGCCCCCGGTTCTGGGCCAACGGCATCTCGCTGGTGGCGCATATGTGCTCGCCGCTGGTGCCCGCGGTGCACATGAACACGCGCTACGTGGTGACGGGCAAGAGCTGGTTCGGCGGCGGCACCGACCTCACGCCGATGTTTGCGGACGACGACGATGCGCGCGACTTCCACGCCGCGCTCAAGGCCGCCTGCGACGCCCACGACCCCGAGTACCACCCGCGCTACAAGAAGTGGGCCGACGAGTACTTCTTCCTGCCCCACCGCGACGAGCCGAGGGGCGTCGGCGGCGTCTTCTACGACTACCTCGATTCGGGCGACCGCGACGACGACTTCGCCTTCGCCCGCGACGTCGCCGGGGCTTTCCTCGAGGTCTACCCGAAGATCGTTCGCCGCCACATGGACGAGCCGTGGACGCAAGAGCAGCGCGAGCACCAGCTCGTGCGTCGCGGCCGCTACGTCGAGTTCAACCTGCTGTTCGACCGCGGCACCCAGTTCGGCCTGCGCACCGGCGGCAACACCGAGGCGATCCTCATGTCGCTGCCCCCCGAGGTGAAATGGCCGTGAGAGGGGCGCCCGTCCAGGACATGTCCGGAAACAAGAGGATGAACGAAATGCCGAGAACCTTTGCCGTAACGATCGCGCTCGTCGCCATGCTCATGGGCGGCGCGGCGCGCGCCACCCAGGACGTCACGATCGCCGCCTTCGCCGGCCACTGGGTGGGCTCGGGCATCGCGCGCTCCGACCTCTCCGAGTATTTCAAGATGACGCTGCGCGACCTCGACGTCATCGTCACGCTCAAGGGCGACGGTTTCGTAATCGCCTGGACGACGGTGTTGCGCGAGGGCGGCACCTCCGACAACCCGAAGGTCAGGCGCAAGTCGGCGACGCTCGATTTCGTGCCCGCGGGCCGGCCCGGCGTCTTCCGCGACGCCCGCGGCGGCGTCGACCCGTTGAGCGGCGCACCGTATGCCTGGGCGCGCATCCGCGGCCAGACGCTCACCGTGCACTCGCTGGTCATCGACGACGACGGCTCCTATGAGATGCACTCCTACGACCGCACCCTCGTCGGCGCCGGCATGGAGCTCGAGTTCACCCGCGTGCGCGACGGCGAGCCCACGCGCACCGTCTCGGGCAAGCTCATCAAATCGTCGTATTGAGGCAACACACCGTGCCGCTCAGCTTTTCTCCGCCGCGAGCTCCTCGAGCCTGGCCAGCGTCTCCTCGCGACCGGCGCGGTAGTCGCCGGCCTCCCACCACGCCTCGATGCGGGCGAGCAGCTCGCCGACGCGCGGCCCGTCGGGGACGCCCAGCTTGACCACGTCGGCGCCCTTGACCGGGAGCCTGGGGTCCTCCCACGCGCGCGCCGTCCCGCACATCGGCGCGTAGGCCGCGGCGAGCGCCTCCTCATCCGCGGGCGCGCGGGCGAGAGCCTCGGCCCAGGCGAGATAGACGAGATCGGTGAAGAGCGCGGCGCCGGTGTGGTAGAGCGCGCGCCGCTGGGCGGCGAAGTCGAGGTCGGCGGTGATCGGGGCGGGCGGCGTCACCATGGCGGTGAGACGCTTCTTCTGCGCGTTCGACATCTTGAGCCGTTCGCCGGCCTCGCCCGCCGCGTCGTACCCCCGGCGCAGCAGCAGCGCGAGGCGGCGCAGGGGATCGCACGCTTCGCCCTCGATCGCGCACAGCTCGGTGAGCGCATCGAGCCCCGCGACCTCGGGCAGCACGAAGGCGAGCACCTCGGCCTCGATCATCAGCGCGAGCACCGCCGCTGGATCGGGCGCGGCGAGCAGGCGCAGGAGCTCGGCCGAGACGCGCTCGCCCGACAGGCCGGGGAGCGCGCGCGCCATGGCGCGGCAAGCGACGAGCGCCTCGGCGTCTGGCGGCGGGCGGCCATAGTGGGCGTAGAAGCGGAAGAAGCGCAGCAGCCTGAGCACGTCTTCCTTGATGCGCTGGACCGCGTCGCCGACGAAGCGCACGCGCCCGGCGTCGAGGTCGTCGATGCCGCCGAAGGGGTCGTAGAGCGTGCCGTCGGGATCG
>JAZFVR010000177.1:0-3190 GCA_036447835.1 Alphaproteobacteria bacterium
CACCTCGACCATGGTCATGGCGGGGAAGTGCCTGCCCATCAGCTCGCGGTACACTCGACCGACCTCCTTCGCGCAAGCGAGGTACTCGAGCCGGTCGGTGACGTACCACGTCATGCGCGCCACGTGCTCGGGCCCGGCGCCGGCCTCGGCGAGCACCGCGAGCGTGTTCTCGAGCGCCAGACGGACCTGGTCGACGAAATCGTCGGAGCGGAAAGCGCCTGTCTCGTCCCAGCCCACCTGACCGGCGACGAAGACCATGCGGCCCTCGGCGGCGACGCCGTTCGCGTATCCACTCGGCCGCGGCCAGCGGGGGGGCTGGAGGATACGCATCACGCCACGTTCTCGGTCGCCGCCGGTGCGCGGTAGCGCTCCATTGCGGCGCGCAGGCTCGCCGGTATGGGCACCGCCCGCACGTCGCCCAGCGCGACGTAGGCGAGCACCGCCGTCGCGCGCAGGCGCTCCTCGCCGCCGCACGAGGCGGTGACGTCGAGGGTGAAAGTGCTGCCGCCGAGCCTGGTCACGGCGAGCGCGAAAGTCAGCACCTCGCCGAGCCGGCTCGGCCGCAAGAAGTCGGCCTCGATATGGACCGTCGGCACACCGTGGCCGTCGCGGGCGTGGAGCGTGTGGAAATCGAGGCCGAGCCCTTCGGCGAACCAGTCCTCGACGATCTGGTTGATCATCTCGAAATAGCGCGGGTAGAAGACGATCCCCGCCGGATCGGTGTGCTGGAAGCGCACCGGTATGTCGGTGGTGAACTCCGCCATCGCCTATCCGGTCGCCGCCCGGGCCGTGGGCGCGCTGTCGCGCAGCTTGAAGCGTTGCACCTTGCCCGTCTCGGTGCGCGGCAGGCCGTCGACGAAGGCGATCGCGCGCGGGTATTTGTAGGGCGCGATGACGTGCTTGACGAACTCCTGCAGCTGCTTGGCGAACGCCGGCGTGCCTTCGATGCCGGGCCGCAGCACGACGAACGCCTTGACGATGGTGCCGCGTTCGGCGTCGGGGACGCCGACGACGGCGCATTCGAGCACCGCGTCGTGCTCCATGAGCGCCGCCTCGACCTCGGGCCCGGCGATGTTGTAGCCCGACGAGATGATCATGTCGTCGGCGCGGGCCTGGAACCAGAAGTAGCCGTCGTCGTCGACCATGTAGGCGTCGCCGGTGAGGTTCCAGCCCCGGACCACGTAGCTTCCTTGGCGATCGTCGGCGAGGTAGCGGCAGCCGGTGGGGCCGCGCACCGCGAGCCGGCCGATCTCGCCCGGCGGCAGCGGGTTCATGTCGTCGTCGACGACCATCGCCTGGTAGCCGGGGATCGGCTTGCCGGTCGCCCCGGGACGGATGTCGTCGTTCGCGGCCGCGATGAAGATGTGCAGCATCTCGGTGGCGCCGATGCCGTCGATGATCCTTATGCCCGTCGCCTTCTCCCACGCCTCGAACGTCGCCTCCGGCAGATGCTCGCCGGCCGAGATGCATTTCTTCAGGCTTGAAATGTCGAAGTCGGCGATCTCGTCGACCATCGCCCGGTAGGCGGTCGGCGCGGTGACGCAGATCGTTACCTTGAAATGGGTGATCGCCTCGAGGATCGCCGACGGCGAGCCGACCTCGAGCAGCACCGCAGCGGCCCCGAAACGCATCGGGAAGGTGACCAGACCGCCGAGGCCGAAGGTGAAGGCGAGCGGCGGACTGCCGACGAAGACGTCGTTTGCGTCGGGTTCGAGGATCGAGCGCGGGAAGCAGTCGCAGATCGCCATGACGTCGCGATGGAAGTGCATGGTGCCCTTGGGCTTGCCGGTGGTGCCCGAGGTGAAGGCGATGAGCACCGTGTCGTCGCTCGCGGTGTCGACGTTGGCGAAGTCCACCGCCTTGGCCGCCATGCGCTCCTCGAGCTCGGCGCCCGAATCGGGCTCGCCGGAGCCATTTAAGTAGCAAACGCGCTCGCACACCGGCGCCTTCGATGCGGCCCGCGCCATCTCCTCGGAGAGCCGCTCGTCGCAGAGCGCGAGCCCGATCTGCGCCTTCTCGAGGATGGTGGCGATCTCGCGCGCGCGCAGGAGCGGCATGGTGGCGACGACGATGCCGCCGGCCTTGGCGATGGCGAACCAGCAGGCGACGAACATCGGGTTGTTGGCGGCGCGGATCAGCACCCGGTTGCCGGGGACGAGGCCGAAATCCTCGGTCAGCACCCGCGCGATGCGGTTCGACCTCTCGAGCAGGTCGCCGTAGGTCCAGGTCTCGTTGAAGGTGTGGAACAGCGGCCTGCCGCCGTTGCCCGCCGCGACCGCGTTGTCGAGCAGCTCGGTGGCGCAGTTCAGGCGCGCGGGGTAGTCGAGCTCGGGCAGGTCGAAGTCGATCGTCGGCCATTGCGAACGCGGCGGCAGGTTGTCGCGCGCGAAGGTGTCGAGGTGGGCGGTGTAGTCAGACATCGGTTCCTCCAGTTCGGATCCGCGGGTTACGCGGCGTTGTTCTCCCTTGCGGCCTCGTGGGCCGCGATCGCCTGGCGGGCGATCACCACCTTCTGCACCTCCGACGCGCCCTCGTAGATGCGGAGCGCGCGAACTTCCCGGTAGAGCTTCTCGACCGGATGCCCCGAGACGACCCCGAGGCCGCCGAAGATCTGCACCGCGGCGTCGACGACGCGCTGCGCCGCTTCGGTCGCGAAGAGCTTGGCCATCGCCGCCTCGCGGGTGACGCGCCCGGCGATGCGATCCCCGGTCCACGCCGCGCGATAGACGAGCAGCGCGGCGGCGTCGACGTCGAGCGCCATGTCGGCGAGGCTCGCCTGCGTCATCTGCAGGTCGGCGAGCGGGGCGCCGAAGAGGCGACGCGACATCGCCCGCGCGAGCGCCTCGTCGAGGGCACGGCGCGCGAGGCCGAGTGCCGCGGCGCCGACGGTGGCGCGGAACACGTCGAGCGTCGCCATGGCGATCTTGAAACCCTCGCCCGGCGCGCCGAGACGCTGCGACTTCGCCACCCGGCAGTCGCGCAGGCTCAGCGTCGCCAGCGGGTGCGGCGCGATCACCTCGATGCGCTCGGCGATGTCGAGCCCCGGCGTATCGGCGTCGACGACGAAGGCCGTGAGCCCCCGGGCGCCCGGCGCCTCGCCGGTGCGCGCGAAGAGCGTGTAGAAATCGGCGATGCCGCCGTTCGAGATCCACGTCTTGGTGCCGTTGAGTACATAGGCGTCGCCGTCTTC
>JAZFVR010000178.1:0-3720 GCA_036447835.1 Alphaproteobacteria bacterium
TGTCGTAGGCGAGCATGTTGGCGGCGTTGACGCCGAGGAGCGCGCGGTAGAGCGCCTCGGGCTCGGCGCCGCCGAACCCGGCGGCGAGCTTGAGCGCCTGCTTGGCGTTGAGGCCGCGGAAGGCGTCGGCCTCGGGCGCGGCGCCGTCGGCCTTGCGGCCCCAGGCGGCGAGCGCGGCGCCATAGGTGCGGAACTCGGGGATGTGGTCCTCGCGAAAGGCGAAGACGATCGAGCGCACCAGCGCCAGCAGCAGCGGCAATTCGGCGCGCCCGCCCAGACGCCCGATCAGCCGGCCCGCCTTGACCACGTAGATCAGCGAGTGACCGAAGTCGTTGTAGTGGGCGAGCGCCGCCCGCACCAGACCGCGCTCGAGGCCGGCGAAACCGAGGTCGGCGGCGAGCGCGCCGCGCGTCATCGCCACCGCCGCCGCCTCGTCCTCGTCGATGACGGCCGCGACGAAGGCGTCCTCGTCGTAGGCGCGGCTCTCCTCGGCGTATGGATAGCGCGCCTCGCGCAGCACGTCGTCGGCGATGTGGCCGACCGCCTCGAGCAGGCAGACCAGCCGGGTCTCGTCGTCGCCGGCGTGCTCGTCGTAGAGCGCGAGCCAGTCGGCGGTGCCGGCGTAAGCGTGGGTCCAGCCGAACTCGAGCTTCTCGTATGACCACAGTATGGCCTCGGTCACCGCCGCCACAGGGTCGGCGCCGGCGACGCGAAGGCGCGCCAGCTCGCGGGCGATACGGTCGTACTCGTGCTCGTCGAAGGCGTCGTGCAAGCTCGCCATGATCTCGGCATGGCGCGCTTCGGGCGGCGGGTCGGCGATGTCGATCCACACCTCGCCGTCGCGCAGCTCGACCGGGTAGACGCGCAGGCGGTCGCCGCCGTAGAGGTTGGCGCCGCTGCGCAGGTCGAACTTCCAGTTGTGCCAGTTGCAGGTGACGACGCAGCCGTCGTCGAGGATGCCCTCGCGCAAGGGGTAGCCCTCGTGCGGGCAACGGTTGTTGCAGGCCAGCGGCCCCTCCCCGGTATCGAACACGACGATCTGCTTGCCGCCGAGGCGAACCACCGCCCGCCCCTTGGCCTTGAGCCGGTCGAGCGCGATCGCCCTGGTCCAGCGCGCGGTCATCGAAAGCGCCCTCATCACGCGATGATCATCGACGAGAGCGTGACCGCGCCACCACCGCGATGTCAAGTCCGCCGGCGGGGACGCCGGCTGCTATGCGGTCGCGCGTCCCCGTGATGGAGGCGGAGGTCGGCGCCCGGGGGATGCGCCCGGTCGCCGCCGGCTCACCCGGCCTTGCCCCTGCGGCCGAAGCGGCTGGACGAGGCGCCCTGCGAAAGGCGCGTCTCGAGGTCGTTCAGGCGCTTGCTCATGCCCGCGACGAGGCCCGACAATTCGGCGGGTGCATCGCCGTCGGACGACGCGCCCGCCGGCCGGCCCACCTCGAGATCGCTCATGCGGTCGTTCAGCGTCTGCACCAGATGGACGAGGTCCTGGAGCTTCGCCAGATCGGCGGGCACCTCCGCGGAACCGGAGACACCGCGGGGTGGGGAGGCTTCGAGACCGTCGAGGCGCTTGTTGATGCCCGAAATCAGGTCGAAGAGCTTGGGCACGTGCGCGAGCTCGGGCGGGACCTCGTCCGAGACCTGCGCCTCCAGGCGCTCGATGCGGTCGTTGATGCCCGCGACCAGATCGGCCGCTTCGTTCAGGTGCTCGAACTCGGGCGGCACGCTGGGCATCTCGAGCGCCTCGATCGCGTCGAAGCGCTCGTCCATGGCCGCGACGCGATCGATCAACTCCCGCAGCCCGTCGGGCTCGGACGCACGATCGCCCGATTTTCGGGCCTCGAGGCTGACGATGCGCCTGTTCATGCTCGAAACCAGGTCGATGAGGTCGGACGGCTGGCCGGCCGCGGCGCCCTCCGCCAGCGCCTTCTCGAGCTCGGCGATGCGCCTGGTCATGGCCGACACTTCGGTGGTCAGGCCGTCAATCTGCCCGATGATGGGAGCAATCTCATTGGTAAGGTCGCGAATCCGTTCGAACACCGGCGCCATTTGTTCCTCGCGACCGCGATTGACGTTGTCGAGACGCTTGGCCATGGTCGACACCTTCTCGGTCAGCTCGCGCAGCCGATCGAGGGCGGGGAGCATTTGCTCCGCACGGCCGAGCTCGAGATCGTCGATCCGCGCGATCATGGCCGAAACCGTATCGATCAGGTCGGGAAACCGGTAGAGGTCCGGCGCGGTGGACGACACCGTATGCAGCTTGGCGGGTTGGGCCCTGTCGGCGGGCGCGGCGTCATCGGCGCTGGCCTTGCGTTTCGTCCGCATGCTCCGTTTGTCGGTCATCGGCGCATTTGCTCCTGAATTCACTCGAGTCGGCGTCGCGTGTCCCGCCGGGTTTTGTGGCTTCACGTCACTCTCCCTTCCCGATTCGTCCGGTCCGGGTAGCCGAGCCGCCAGCGCAACGGCACAAACGGCACGGTTCCCCGTTACTACAGTATGGTTGAGAGCGCGTTAACGCCCCCTGACGCCTCCGCCGCGGCTCTGCGTTGCTACGGCGCATCGGGCGACAGCAGCGAAGAATGCACCCAGCCGGTCGTCGGCTCGGCGCCAGGAACGGTCACCTTCACCCAGCCGTCGCGGCGCTCGATCACCGTGACTTCCGTGTTTCGCGTGGCCTTGCCGATGACGGCCGAGTCCTTGGACGCCTCGGCGCGGACGACGGCGACCTCGGGGCGGACGAACAGCGTCTCCCCCCCTAGCTCGAAGCTGATCGACGGCAGGGAGATGTCTCCGAGGCCATCGAGCACGGCGCGGTAGTCGGGCACGAACCCCAGCGCCAGCGCGACCACCGCCGCCGCGGCCCACTTCCAGAGCGACCTTCCCCCGCCCCGGCCGGCCTTCCACTTCGTCCGCGCCGCCGAAAGGCGCTTCTTCTCCTCGAATTTCCAGATCGCCTCGGCCCCGCTCAGGCGCTTCTCTTCCTCGGCTTTCCACTTTTCGTACATCTTGGTGAAGCGCTTTTCCTCGGCCGCCTGCCACTTGTTGTGCGCCGCGGCGAGATGCTCCGCCTCTTTCGCCTTGCGTTTGGCGTCCTCTGCGGCGAGGCGCTCCTTGTCCTTGGCCTGGCGCTCCTTGTCCTTGGCCTTCAATTTGGCCTCGGCGTTGGCGAGGAGTTTCTCGTATTTGGCCTTCCATTCGGCCTCGGCGGCGACCAGGCGCTCGGCATGTTCAGCCTGCCACCGCGCCGCCGCCATGTCGACGCGACGCTCGTCGCCGGCCTGCCATTTGGCTCTCTCCCCGGCGAGCCGCTGCTCGGCCTGTGCCTTCCACTTCGCCTCCGCCTCGGCGAGGCGCTTCTCGGATTCCGCCTTCCACCTGGTCTCCGCATCGGCGAGGCGTTTCTCGCGTTCGGCGTTCCACTTCGTCTCGGCGGCGCTGAGGCGTTGCCCTCCGTCCGCCGACAACTTGGCCTCGGCGTCGGCGAGGCGTTTCTCGGTCTCGGCCTGCCACTTGGCTTCCGCCTCGGCGAGGCGCTTGTCGGCGTCGGCCTTCCACTTGGCCTCGGCCTCGGTGAGCGCCTTCGCCTGCTCCACGCTGCCCCCGGCCTGTACTTCGGCGAGGCGCTTTTCGTGTTTCGCCGTCGCCTCGGTGAGCTGCTTATCGTGCTCGGCCTTGTGCGTCGCCGCGGCGTCGGCGAGGCGCTTTTCGGTTTCCGCC
>JAZFVR010000179.1:0-12712 GCA_036447835.1 Alphaproteobacteria bacterium
ATACGGTTGGACGACTGCACCGGCACCAGCTCGAGCTCGACGCCGAGCGCGTCGGCCACGTCCTGGGCCATATCCACCTCCATGCCGACCAGCTTGCCGCTTGAATCGCGGAATCCCCAAGGCTTGTAATCGGCCTTTACTCCGACGACGAGCTTGCCGCGGTCGAGAACCTTCTTGAAACGCTCGTTGCCTGCGCTCGCTTGCGTCGCCGTGGCGGCGAAGGCGGCCACGACGGCGAGCGACAGTATCGTCCTGAAGAGTCGGTTCAGCATCAAATCCTCCCTAATGTTACGCGGCGGCCCCACATGCTTAGCCCCCCGAGGGATCGGCGCGGCCCCGCAGCTCGTGTCAGGATAGCAAAGTCGGGGGGTATTTGGAACTGAATGACACCCCAAATCGGGCCCGACCCGGACTCCAGCGACCCGGCCTGTCGCCGCCGGGGCGGCTTTGCGGTGCCGGGACTGCCGTGTTATTGATGAATCTCGCCGCATCGCCAGAGGCCTCGATCGAAATGAGCCGCCACACCGCCGGCCGCGTCGCCCCGTCGAAGACCGCGCGGGAAGAGAACTTCCCCGTCGGCTCGTGGCTGCTTCCGGCCGGGCTCAGGCCCCATGTCGCGCTCTTCTATGCCGTCGTGCGCGCCGCCGACGACATCGCCGACAGCCCCGATCTGAGCCCCGGGGAGAAGATCGCCGGGCTCGACGCCGTCGACGCCGCGCTCCGCGGCGAGACGCCGCTGGCCGAGGGTTGCGAGACGGCGGCGCGGCTGCGCGCAGAGCTGGCGTCGGTCGGCGTCACCGTCGAGCACGCGCGCAACCTGCTTCGCGCGTTCAAGCAGGACGCGACCAAGCTGCGCTACGACGACTGGGACGATCTGCTCGGCTATTGCCGTCTCTCGGCCAATCCCGTGGGGCGCTTCCTGCTCGACCTCCACGGCGAGGCGGGCGAGGGCCATGCGGCGTCCGACGCCCTGTGCGCCGCGTTGCAGATCATCAATCACCTGCAGGACTGCAAGGCCGACTACGAGAACCTCGACCGCGTCTACCTGCCGCTGCCCTACTTCGAGGCCGCGGGCGCGCGCGTCGAGGAGCTCGCGGCGCCGGTGGCGAGCCCGGCGTTGAGAAGGGTGCTCGACCTCACCCTCGACGGCGTCGACGGGCTGGTGGCCGAGGCGCGCGCGCTGCCGGGGCATATCCGCCGCCCCGGCATGCGACGCGAGGCGGCGGTGATCGTGGCGCTCGCCGAGCGCCTCGCGGTCGAGCTCAGGCGCCGCGACCCGCTCGCCGAGCGCGTCGAGCTGACGTCGCCGCAGAAACTCGCCTGCGGGCTGCGTGGCATCGTTCGCGCCGCGGCCGCCGGACGCGAACGCAGTACGGTGCGCGACGATACGGCTTATGCGCGCGAGCGGGTGCGGCGCTCGGGCACCTCGTTCTACTGGGCGATGCGCCTGCTGCCGAAGGAGAAGCGCGAGGCGATGTTCGCCGTATACGCCTTCTGCCGCGAGGTCGACGACATCGCCGACGGCCCCGGCGACGCCGAAGCCAAGGCGCGGGCGCTCGCCGCCTGGCACGACGAGATCGCGGCGCTCTACGACGGCCGGCCGGCGACGGCGATCACCCGAACGCTGGCGCCGCCGGTCGCGCGCTACGGCCTGCGCCGGCAGGATTTCGAGGCGATACTGCGGGGCGTCGAGATGGACGCGCGCGAGACCATGCGCGCGCCGGCCATGGACGTGCTCGAGCTCTACTGCTCGCGGGTCGCCGGCGCGGTGGGGCTGCTTTCGGTGCGCGTGTTCGGCTGCCGCGACCCGCACGCCGATTCATTCGCGCTCGCGGTCGGGCACGCGCTGCAGCTCACCAACATTCTACGCGACATCGCCGAGGACGCGTCGCTGGGCCGCCTCTATCTGCCGCGCGAGGAACTCGACGCCGCGGGCATCTTCGACCGCAGCCCGCAGGCGGTTGTCGCCCACGCGGCGTTGCCGCAGGCGTGCGCGGCGCTCGCGGGAGCGGCGCGCCGTCGCTACGCCGAGGCGCGCGCGCTGCTCGCCGACATGGCACCCGGCGACCGCGCCGCGCTGAGGCCGGCGGTGATCATGATGGCGGTCTACGGCCGTCTGCTCGACCGCCTCGTCCGCGGCGGCTGGCGGCGGCTCGAGCCGCCGGTGCGGGTGCCGCGAGCCGAGAAGATGTGGATCGTTCTGCGCCACAGCGTGCATTCGCCGTAATATACGGGCTCGGCGGACGAAAATTCGGATTTCAAATTATTTTGAATTGCGGAGAGCGCGTGTCCACGGTAATGGACATCATCACATTTCGGTTTGCGGTTCACGCGGGACGGACACAGTCGGGGCGGCAAATATGCGAGCGGTGATTCTGGCAGCCGGCGTGGGCCGGCGCATGGAGTTCGACGGCCCCCGGCTGCCGAAGGTCATGCTGCCGTTCGGCGGCAGGACGCTGCTGCGCCGCCACGTCGATATTTTGCGTCACTGCGGCGTCGAGGAGATCGTCGTCGCCGCCGGCTACCGGGTCGACCTGATCGAGGCCGAGCTCGCCGACTGTGGCGCAGCCGATGACGTCGAGGTGGTATTCAATCCCGACTACGTGGAAGGCAGCATCGTCACTTTGTGGTCGGTGCGCGAGCAGCTCGCGCGCGGCGGCGACGTGATTCTCATGGACGGTGACGTGCTCTACGATTATCGCATCATGGAACGCCTGCTGGCCTCGCGTCGCCGCAACTGCTTCCTGCTCGACCGCGACTTCGAGATCGGCGATGAGCCGACCAAGCTGTGCGTGCGCGACGGCGTGATCGTCGAATTCCACAAGGTGGTAAACGTGCCTTTCGACTTCTGGGGCGAATCGGTGGGGTTCTTCCGTCTCGGCGAAGACGTGGCGCGGCGCCTCGTTCCGGCAGCGGCAAGGTATCTCGAGGCCGGCGCGCGGCGCGAGCTCTACGACGAGGCCTTGCGCGACATCCTGCTCGGCGATCCACCGGGGAGCTTCGGTTTCGAGGCAATCACGGGCCTGCCGTGGATGGAGATCGATTTCATGGAGGATGTCGTTCGCGCTACGGCCGAAGTCCTTCCCCGGCTCATCGAGCCGGGTGAGGAGACGGCCGAAATCGCGGCGGCGGCGAGCGGCGATTGATACGGCTGTACGTCGAGGCTGAATGCGGTGCAAAGCGTTCAACGGATTGTGATGTCATGTTTTTAAAGCGTGAATGGCGCCTGGCGCGGACCATGATAGGGTCAGGCAAAATCACGAATACGCAGGCTCGCGCTCGGATATGGTAGGCGAAGTATTTGGGGTCCGGGGGAACTCATATCGTGAGGCCAGCTTCCGGCGGAGGGGCTCGCTCAGGCGTCGTGCGCAAGGTTCCAGCCGCTATTTCGGTCGATTATTCGCTGCCTCGAGCACCGCGGATCGACGGGGCGCGGAGCCGTTGCTTTGCGAGTCGCGCCGCGTTATGTCTAGGGCGTTGAAACGGGTCGAGGTGGGATGCCCGACGGGGTGTTCGAATGCTCCGGGATGTTCGACTTGAACAGGAACTACCGAACGGCGGAAATCGAGGGAGGCGGATGAAGGCCACGATGAGCAAGACACCGCTTTTGGACAAGGTGAACCGGCCCGCGGACATCCGCGCGTTCACCGTTGCCGAGCTCAAGCAACTCGCCGACGAGCTGCGGGCGGAGACGATCGATGCGGTGTCCGTGACCGGCGGCCACCTCGGTGCGAGTCTCGGGGTGGTCGAGCTCACCGTCGCGCTTCATCACGTGTTCGACACGCCAGACGACCGCCTGATCTGGGACGTCGGCCACCAGGCCTATCCGCACAAGATCCTGACCGGCCGGCGCGACCGCATCCGGACGATCCGCCAGCCGGGCGGCCTCTACGGCTTCACCAAGCGGACCGAAAGCGAATACGATCCGTTCGGCGCGGCGCACGCCTCGACGTCGATCTCGGCGGCGCTTGGCATGTGCGTGGCGCGCGACTTCTCGAACGGCGACAACCAAGTGATTGCGGTCATCGGCGACGGGGCGATGTCGGCGGGCATGGCCTACGAGGCGATGAACAACGCCGGCTCGATGGACACGCGGCTCGTCGTCATCCTCAACGACAACGACATGTCGATCGCGCCGGCGGTCGGCGCCATGAGCGCCTATCTGTCGCGGCTCATCTCGTCGAAGCCTTATCGCTCGATCCGGCATCTGGCGCGCGAGATGGCCAAGAAGTTCCCGCGCTCGATCGAGACCGCGGCGAAGCGCGCCGAGGAATACGCCCGAGGCATGGTGACCGGCGGCACGCTGTTCGAGGAGCTCGGGTTTTTCTACGTCGGACCTATCGACGGCCACAACCTCGAGCATCTGTTGCCGGTCCTGAAGAACGTCCGCGATTCCAAGGAGGCCGCGCCCATCCTGGTGCACGTCGTGACCCATAAAGGGCACGGCTACCCGCCGGCCGAGAAGGCAGCCGACAAGTACCACGGCGTCAGCAAGTTCGACGTCGTCACCGGCGAGCAGAAGAAGTCGCAACCTAACGCGCCAAGCTACACCTCGGTCTACGCGCAGGCCTTGATCCGCGAGGCCGAAGAGGACGAGAAGATTGTCGCGATCACGGCGGCGATGCCGTCGGGTACGGGCCTCAACAAGTTCGTCGAGCGATTCCCCGAGCGCTGCTTCGACGTCGGCATCGCCGAACAGCATGCGGTGACTTTCGCCGCCGGTCTGGCGACCGAAGGCTACAAGCCGTTCGCGACGATCTACCCGACCTTTCTCCAACGCGCCTACGACCAGGTCGTGCACGACGTCGCCATCCAGCAGCTGCCGGTGCGCTTCGCCATGGACCGCGCCGGGCTGGTGGGCGCCGACGGTCCCACCCACGCCGGCTCTTACGACATCGCCTACCTCGGATGTCTGCCCGGGTTCGTATTGATGGCGGCGGCCGACGAGGCCGAGCTCGTGCACATGGTTGCCACGGCGGTGGCGATCGACGACCGCCCGAGTGCGTTTCGCTATCCGCGCGGCGAGGGCGTCGGCGTGGCGCTCCCGGAACGGGGTGAGGTCCTTGAGATCGGCAAGGGCCGGGTGCTGCGCGAAGGCACGGCCGTGGCGCTGCTGTCGTACGGGGCGAGGCTCAAGGAGTGTTTCGTGGCGGCCGACGAACTCGCGGTCCGGGGCCTGTCGACGACGGTCGCCGACGCCCGCTTCGCCAAGCCCCTCGACGAGGACCTGGTACGGCGGCTCGCCGCCGGGCACGAGGTGCTGGTAACCATAGAGGAAGGGGCGGTCGGCGGATTCGCCTCGTTCGTGTTACACTACCTGGCACGGCAGGGGATGCTCGATGCCGGGCTCAAGGTGCGGCCGATGGTGCTGCCCGACCGCTTCGTCGCCCACGGCACGCCCGAGGGAATGTACGAAGACGCGGGGCTCAAGGCGTCCGACATCGTCGCCACCGTGCTGAGTGCGCTGGGCCGCGAAACGAAGAGCGTGTCGGTGCGTGCCTGAAGGCGGAGAACTTGCAGCGTTTCGTGACGAATACGGGGGGATTGGAGTGCAGCAGCCGGAGTTGAGCGAGGGGATCGCGGAAGCGATCTTCGGGGGGGATAATTTCGAAGATCGTGTCGATAGCATAATTTCGGAGGTGACGGCGGGGCTCAAGGCGCTGCAGTCGCCCGAAGGTTACTGGCGCTTCGACCTTGAGGCCGACGCCACCATTCCTTCGGAATACATTCTCCTCCAGCATTTCCTCGGCGAGGTCGACGCGAAAGTCGAACCCAAGCTCGCCGCGTACATCCGCGAGACCCAGGGCGAGCACGGCGGCTGGCCGCTGTTCTACGACGGCGACTTCGACATCAGCTGCTCGGTCAAGGCGTATTACGCCCTCAAGCTCGCCGGCGACGATCCCGACGCGCCGCACATGCGACGCGCGCGTGAGGCGATCCTCGCCCACGGCGGCGCCGCGCGGTGCAACGTGTTCACGCGCATCACCCTGGCGCTGTTCGGCCAGGTGCCATGGCGCGCGGTGCCGGTCATGCCGGTAGAGATCATGCTGTTGCCGCGCTGGTTCCCGTTCCACCTGAGCAAGGTGTCGTACTGGACGCGCACGGTGATGGTGCCGCTGCTGATTCTGATGGCGCACCGGCCGCAGGCGCGCAACCCGCGCGGTGTCGATATCCGCGAGCTGTTCACCGTGCCGCCCGAGAAGGAGCGCAACTATTTCGCCGACCGCGGCCCGGTGGCGCGGCTGTTTTTCGCCATCGACCGCGCCCTGCGGCTTCTCGAGCCGGCGTTGCCCAAGGCGAGCCGAGACCGCGCCATCACCGTCTCGGAAACGTTCATCCTCGAACGCCTCAACGGCGAGAGCGGCTTCGGCGGCATCTTCCCGGCGATGGCGAACACGCTGATGGCGTTCGACTGCCTCGACTATGCGCCCGACGATTCGCGCCGCGCGGGGGCCAAGAAGGCGATCGACGACCTGGTGTCGATCAAGAACGGCAAGGCCTTCTGCCAGCCGTGCGTGTCGCCGCTGTGGGATACCTGCCTCGCGGCGCATGCGCTGATGGAGGCCGGCGAGTCCGCGGATTCCGAGCCCATCAGGGCGTCGCTCGACTGGCTGAAGGGCAAGCAGATCCTCGACGTGCGCGGCGACTGGGCCGAGCGCCGGCCCGACCTGCGCCCGGGCGGCTGGCCGTTCGAATTCACCAACGACCACTACCCGGACATCGACGACGCCGCCGTCATCGTCATGGCGCTCGAGCGTGCGGCGTCGCCCGATTACGCCGAGGCGATAGGCCGCGGCACCGAGTGGGTCGAAGGGATGCAGAGCACGAACGGCGGCTGGGGCTCGTTCGACGTCGACAACACCTGCGAATATCTCAACCAGATTCCTTTCGCCGATCACGGCGCCCTGCTCGACCCGCCGACCGCCGACGTCACCGCACGTTGCGTGAGCATGCTGTGCCAGTTCGGTTGCGATCGCGACCACCCTTCCGTCGCACGCGGGCTCGACTATCTGCGGCGCGAGCAGGAGGCCGACGGGTCGTGGTTCGGGCGCTGGGGAACCAATTACATTTACGGTACCTGGTCGACGCTGTGCGCCTTCAACGCCGCTGAAGAGGATCTCGATGCGCCACACATCCGCCGGGCGGTGGACTGGCTTAAGGCGAACCAGCGGCCCGACGGCGGCTGGGGCGAGGACGGCGCAACCTACTGGCACGACAAGCGCGACACGGCCAAGGTGAGCACCGCGTCACAGACCGCCTGGGCGCTGCTCGGGTTGATGGCGGCGGGCGAGGGTGACAGCGACGCGGTGCGGCGCGGCATCGAGCACCTGATCGGGGCACCGCGCTCGGGCGCCAAGTGGGAAGAGAAGGTTTACACCGCGGTCGGTTTCCCGCGCGTGTTCTATCTCAAGTACCACGGCTACAGCGCCTACTTCCCGCTGTGGGCGCTGGCGCGCTACCGTAACCTCCAGCACGGCAATCGGCGGACCACAGCGTACGGAATGTGATCCGGCTGGGCGTCGTCACCGGCGTGACGACCGAGGCTGAGTGTCTGCCTCGGCGCGAAGCCGGCGGCGCAGTCGAGGTCGTCTGTGCGGGCGGCGATGCGGCGCGCGCCGCCGTCGCCGCGGAACGCCTGCTCGCCCGGGGGGCCACGGGTCTCCTGAGCTTCGGCCTTGCCGGCGGTACGGACCCGGCGCTCGATCCCGGCGCCGTCGTCGTCGCCGACGCCGTGGTCGTCTCCGACGGGCGGCGTTGGGAAACCGAACGTTCTTGGCGCTACGCGATGACCAATGCGCTGCGCGGATTGGGTCCCGTGACGGGTGTGCTCGCCGGCAGCGACCGGCCGCTGGTCACGATCCTCGCCAAGCGTGCCTTTTTTTCCGCGACCGGTGCGCTCGCCGTCGACATGGAGAGCCACGCGGTGGCGCGCGTCGCCGCCGAAAACGACGTCCCCTTCGCGGCGCTCCGCGTCGTCGTCGATCCCGCCCGGCGCGCGCTTCCCCGCTCGGCGCTCGCCGGTCTCGGCGCCGAGGGACAGATCCGCGCCGGAGCCGTGCTCTGGCGCCTCGTAATGAGACCGTGGGAAGCGCCGGGGGTGGCCGCGCTCGCGCTCGATTACCGGCGCGCGATGACCGCGTTGCGCCGCTCGGCGACGGCGGTGGACGCGCTACTCGGCGGCGGAACGATCTAGCTCGAACTCAGGGGGAACCTCGGGGACCGCGACTGCGGGGCGTGCGCCGTCGAGGGGAATCTCCGGCGCCATGGGGCCATCGGTGCGTACGCCACGGCGCCGCACGCCGAACGCCTTCAGTGGATTGATGATGGTGTCGGCCACGGCGGTCGCTTCGTAGCCGCAATGGGCCATGCAATTGGCGCATTTCTCGTAGGCGCCGGTGCCGTAAAGCTCCCACTCGGTCTCCTCCATCAACTCGCGGAAGCTCCTGGCGTAGCCCTCGCCGAGGAGATAGCACGGCCGCTGCCAGCCGAAGACGTTGCGCGTCGGGTTGCCCCACGGCGTGCAGCGATAGTCCTGGTTACCGGCGAGGAAGTCGAGATAGAGGATCGAATGGTTCAGCGGCCATTTTCGCCCGCGGCCCAGGCGGAAGACGTCGCGGAACAGGTTCTTGGTGCGGTTGCGGCTGAGGAAGTTCTCCCGGTCGGGCGCCTTCTCGTAGCTGAAACCCGGTGAGACCGTGATGCCCTCGACGCCGAGCCCGGTCGCGAAGTCGAAGAATTCGGCGACCTCGGGCGCCTTGGCGTCGGAGAAAAGCGTGCAGTTGACGTTGACCCGGTAGCCCCGGTCGCGCACCGCCTCGATCGCGCTGATCGCCCGGTCGAACACCCCCGACTGGCACACGGCGGCGTCATGGGTCGCGCGCAGCCCGTCGAGGTGGATCGAGAAGGTGAGATAGGGGCTGGGCTCGAAGAGGTGCAGCTTCTTCTCGAGCAACATCGCGTTGGTGCACAGATAGACGTACGTCCTGCGTTCGACGATGCCGGCGACGATGTCGCCGATCTCGGAATGAATCAAGGGTTCGCCGCCGGGGATCGACACCACCGGCGCACCGCACTCGTCGACGGCGTCGAGGCACTCGTCGACGCTGAGCCGCATGTCGAGGATGTGTTTGGGGAACTGAATCTTGCCGCAGCCCGCGCAGGCGAGGTTGCAACGGTACAGCGGCTCGAGCATCAGCACCAACGGGTAACGCTTTACCCCCTTGATGTGCTGCTTGAGAATGTATGCCCCGACGCGGGCCTGCTGGGCCAGGGGGATTCCCACGGCGCCTCCCTTCCGTAGCAACGCGAATTAATCAATCGCCAGCCAATTCCACCGGCATCTTGAAATGGACCCGTTCCTCGACGCCGTCAAGTTGCTCGACGACGGTATCGCCCATCGTGCGCAGATGGTCGACGACCCGCCGCACCAGGATCTCGGGTGCCGAAGCCCCGGCGGTGAGGCCCACCGTCTCGACGCCGGCCAGCCATGCCGGGTCAATACTCTCGGGATCGTCGATCAGAAAGGTGGGAACATCCGCCTCCTCGCCGATCTCGCGCAGGCGGTTCGAGTTCGAACTGTTGTTCGAGCCGATGACGAGGATCAGGTCGACCTCCCGCGCCAGCTCGCGGATCGCCTGCTGCCGGTTCTGGGTGGCGTAGCAGATGTCGCGAACGTCGGGGCCGAGGATTTCGGGAAAGCGCGTCTTGAGCGCGTCGATGACCTCGCGCGTGTCGTCGACGCTGAGCGTCGTCTGCGTAACGTAGGACACTTTCGCCGGGTTCTTTACCTCGAGCCTGGCGACGTCGCCGACCGTCGAAACCAGGTGTACGCCGCCGTTGACGCGGCCCCGGGTGCCTTCGACCTCGGGATGTCCCTCGTGGCCGATGAGAATGACCTCGTGGCCACTCTGCTCGTACTTCTGCGCCTCCTTGTGCACCTTGGCGACCAGCGGGCAGGTGGCGTCGATTACTGGCAGCCCGCGGGACGCTGCCTCGTCGGCGACCGCCTTGGCGACACCGTGGGCGCTGAACACGGTGATGGCGCCGTCGGGTATCTCGTCGAGCTCGTCGACGAAATGCGCGCCCTTGGCGCGCAGGTCCTCGACGACATTCTTGTTGTGGACGATTTCATGGCGCACGTAAACCGGCGGGCCGTAGATCTCGAGCGCGCGCTCGACGATGGCGATGGCACGCTCGACGCCGGCGCAGACTCCCCTCGGCTGAGCAAGCACCACCCTCATCCGCCCTTACCCTCTGCTTTCCTCGACCCGAGCGACTTTTTGCCGGGCAATTGGCCGGGCCGGTCGCCCGGAGTCGCAACCGTATGAACCGCTAATCCAACAGCCATATCGAGACTCTGTCAATCGCGAACACCACATAGCCGGATCAGAAAACCGTGAACGTCCAGGGCGAACCAAACGCGCCGACCGCGTCGTGGCGGCTTATTCCGGCGTCTGTTCGACGCCATGCCCGCGCCGACGCAACAGCGCTGGCAGCACGACGAGCGTGCAGACCAGCGTAAATCCGACACCGATGGTGAGCAGCGCGCCCATGGTCGCCGTTCCCCTGTGGGTCGAGAGCATGAGGCTGCCGAAACTGCAGATCGTGGTCAGCGCGCTGAATACCACGCCGCGCGCCGTGCTCGTGCGCAACACGGTGCCTTCGCCCGAGGGGTCGGTGCGGTGTCGGTGCACCAGGTGGATGGCGCTGTCGACCCCTATACCGAGGAGCAGCGGCAGGACGATCACGTTGGCGAAGTTGAAGGGGATGTCGAGCACGACCGACGCCGCGCCGGTGAGGACGGCCGCGAGCACCAGCGGCGCGAGCACCAGCGCCGTGTCCGAGACACGGCGCATCAGCACCACCAGGAGCACGATGATCACCGCCAGCGCCGAGGCCAGCGCCTGGTGGAAGGCGCCAACGACCGCGTCGCCCGATTCGAGGATCGACACCGGGTTGCCGATGACCTCGGGGACGACGCTGCGTACCGCGCCGACGAAGCGCCGCAGCGCATGGTTGTCGGAAACATCGTCGCGCGGGAACGCCTGTACGCGAACGCGCCCGTCGGCCGCAACGTTGCGTTCGACCAGCGCCGCCGGCAGGTCGTCGAAGGTCACCGGCTCGGTGGGGCCGAGGGCGGCGTGGAGCTGGCGCAGGCGCTCGGGAAATGAGCCGAGCAGGCTGCGTTCGAGCACGTCGAGCGGCGTGCCCGCTTCGTCGAGACGGTCGATGGCCGCCGCCAGGCGCCGCATGCTCGGCTCGAGCGTCGCCTCGATACCGCCCTCGGCGAGCCACTCGTCGAGCGCCGATTCGAACGCGCCGAGCGCGGCGCGGCGCTCGCTTTCTTCGGGCGGCGGCAGCACGCGGCTCGGTGGCCGGCCCATGAAGAACGCCATCTGCTCGATCAGCGCGAGCTTGTCGTCCTGGCTCTCGGGCACGTAGTCGCCGATGGTCACGACCCCGTCGACCTCGTCGAGTGCCTCGAGGCGGGCGGCGAGCGCCTCGGCCTCTTCGCGGCTCGCGGCGAGCACCTTGAGCGACCACGGCGACGTACCGCTCTCGGCCAGGAGGTCGCGCAGCGTGGTCACCGACTCGGCCTCCGGGTCGTGCAGGTTGAGCGGATTGAAGTCGAAGCGGATTTGCGGCAACAGCGCTATCGCCAGCACCGCCGCGGCGAGCGCCCCCACACGCACCGCCCGGCGCGCCGGCGCCGACAGCCCGGAAAGGCGCGCGACGGGCCGCGCGACGCCCGGGTACGAACCCGCCGCGGTGGCGCGAAGCGGCATCAATTCCAGCAACGCGGGAAGAATGGTGACGTTGGCGACGAGGCTGATGAACATGCCGGTGCCCGAGATGAGGCCGAGCTCCGAAACGCCCGCGTAATCGGTGGGGATGAACACGTAGAATCCTGCCGCCGTCGTCGCAGCGCACAGGAACAGGGCGCGGCCGACCTCGTTGCTCGCGCCGACGAGCGCCTCGGCCGGCGCGCGACCGTGGGCGATCAGCTCGCTGTAGCGCAGGCACATATGAATGCTGAAGTCGATGCCGAGGCCGATGAACAGCACGGCGAACGCCACCGAGACGAGGTTGAGCTCGCCGATGGCCAGCGTCGCGAAGCCGGCGGTCCAGATGAGCCCGACGAGCAGCGTGACGAGCGCCGCGAGGACCAACCGCAGCGAGCGCAAGCCGACGAACAGCACGATGGCGACGAGGACGAACGAGACCGGCGCGGCGATCTCGGCGCCCTTCTGGGCGCTTTGCAGCTGCTCGTAGTTGAGGGCGACGCTGCCCGTGAGACGCACGCGAATGCCTTTCTCGGGAACGAGCCCGAGGTCCGCCGCCAGCCGGCGCACCGCCTCCATCGGCTCCTTCTGCGGCTGCAGGACCGTGAAGTCGAGGCGCGGCTGAACGAGGATCAGGCTGCGGCGATCCGCGGTCGTCGGGGTCTCGCCGCTGAACATCTCGCGCCACGACAGGTTGTGGCGACGGCCCTCGACGGCGGCGTCGATGGCGTCGCTGAGGCGGTCGAACGCCTCGGCGGGGTCGATCCCCGGCGTTTCACCCTCGCGCAGGGCTTCGATGGCGAACTCGAGCTCGGCGAACAGGCGGCGCAGGCTGGGGTCCCGGGCCAGCGCGGCGATCAGCGGCTGCACCTCGGCGAGGTTGTCGGCGAGGTCCTCGAGCTCTTCGAGGTCGAGGTAGAGAAAGCCGT
>JAZFVR010000180.1:0-3494 GCA_036447835.1 Alphaproteobacteria bacterium
CCGGTGACGGTCAAGGGGCGCAAGGGCGAGGCGATTGTCGAGCGCGACGAGCAGCCCCTCAAGGCCAACCTCGGGAAAATCCCCGGCCTCAAGCCCGCGTTCCGCGACGGCGGCACGGTGACGGCGGCGAACTCGAGCTCGATCTCCGACGGCGCCGCGGCGCTCGTGCTCATGCGCCGCTCCGAGGCCGAGAGGCGCGGGCTCAGCCCCCTCGCCGAGGTGCGCGCCCACGCCAGCCACGCCCAGGAGCCGGCGTGGTTCACCACAGCGCCGATCGGCGCGATCGAGAAGCTCCTCGAACGCGTCGGCTGGAGCGCCGGCGACGTCGACCTCTACGAGATCAACGAGGCCTTCGCCGTGGTCACCATGGCGGCGATGCGCGACCTCGACCTGGCCCACGATCGCGTCAACGTCCACGGCGGCGCCTGCGCGCTCGGCCATCCCATCGGCGCCTCGGGCGCGCGCATCATCGTCACCCTCCTGGCGGCGATGGCGAAGTACGACGCGCGCAAGGGCGTCGCCTCGCTGTGCATCGGCGGCGGCGAGGCCACGGCGATCGCCCTCGAGCGCGCGCCATGACGAGGAAGCTCATCTCGTCCGGTTCCGAGTTCGAGGAGCTCGCCGGCTATTCGCGCGCGGTGGTCGACGGCGCGTGGGTGTTCGTCTCGGGCACCACCGGCTTCGACTACGCCGCCGGTACCATCTCGGACGATGTCGTCGAGCAGACCGAGCAGACGTTCCGCAACATCGAGATCGCCCTCACCGAGGCCGGGGCAAGCTTGGCCGACATCGTGCGCATCCGCGTCTTCGTCGTCGATCGGGCCGACTTCGAGAAGATCGTGCCGATCATCGGCCGCCACTGCCGCGCGGCGCGGCCCGCCAACACGACGGTGATCGCGCCGCTCGTCGATCCGCGCATGAAGGTCGAGATCGAGGTCACCGCGCGCAAGCCCGCCGCCGTATGAGAGGCGTTCGCAGGCGCCGCCGCGCGCCGGAATGAACGCCGGCCGCTACCGCCTCGACGTCGGCCTCCTGTCGGCGTGCTGGGCGCTCGCGATCACCGGCAACATCCTGCTCGTCAATATCTCGTCGCTCGTCGGCTACGAACTCGCCGCCGACAAGTCGCTGGCGACGCTGCCCGCGGCGATGCTGTGGATCGGCACCGCGGCGGCGACGGTGCCGGCGTCGTTCCTGATGCGCCGCATCGGCCGCCGCGCAGGGTTCATGATAGGTGCGCTGATCGGCCTCTCGGGCACCGCGCTCGCCGCCCATGCCGCCGCCGTGGGGAGCTTCATGCTCCTCTGCCTCGGTATCCTGCTCATGGGCGCGCAGAACGGCTTCGCCTACTACTATCGCTTCACCGCGGCCGAGGTGGCGCCGGACGCGTTCCGCAGCCGCGCCATCTCGCTGGTCATGGCCGGCGGCGTGGTGGCGGCGGTCCTCGGGCCGACGCTCGCGCGCTGGTCGACGGGGCTGTTCGCATCGTCGGCCTATATCGGCCCGTTCGTCGCCGTCGGCGGCCTCCTGGCGGCGATCTTCATACTCGTCGCCTTTATCGACGTACCCCGGCCCGCGGCGCAGGCGCTGCGCGGCGGCCGCCCGCTCGGCCAGATCATGCGCCAGCCCGCCTTCGCCGTCGCCGCGCTCGCCGGCGCCGTCGCCTACGGGGTGATGATCCTGGTGATGTCGGTGTCGCCGCTCGCCCTGATCACCCACGGCCACGCCTTCGCCGACGCCGCCTTCGTCATCCAGTGGCACGCGCTCGGCATGTTCGTTCCGGCGTTCTTCACCGGCCACCTGATCCGCCGGTTCGGCGTGCTCAACGTGATGAGCTGGGGCGCCGTCCTGCTCGTGATCTCGGCCGGCGTCGCCTGGGCGAATGATGCGATGATCAACTTCTGGCTGGCGATGACGCTGCTCGGCGTCGGATGGTGCTTCCTGTTCGTCGGCGCAACGACGCTGCTCACCGAGACGCACTCGATCGCCGAGCGCGCCAAGACCCAGGCGCTCAACGAGTTCATGGTGTTCGGCACCGCCGCGGTGACCTCGTTCCTGTCGGGAAGCGTGCACCACTCCTTCGGCTGGGCGACGCTCAACCTGGTGGCTCTGCCGGCGGTGCTCGCGGGGCTCGCCGCGACGCTGTGGCTCGCCCGGCGGCGCGCGGTGTATAAGGTGGGCGGCACCGCGGACTGATACCGACAGGCAAAACGACTGATTCGTTTTGACTGTCGGAGCCCGCGACCGCGCGCCGCCGCTTATGCGGCCAAGCCTTGTGTAACGATAGTTGGCCTGCGTGGCGTTTGAACGCGAGCCAAAGTCACGAGAAACGTGACTTTGACCATAAGGGGAGGGCAACGAATGGCCGCGCCGATCGACTTCTACTTCGACTTCTCGTCGCCCTACGGCTACTTCGCCAGCCTCGAGATCGACGCCATCGCCGCGCGCCACTCGCGCGAGGTCAACTGGCGGCCGTTCCTCCTCGGCGTCGTCTTCAAGATCACCGGCCAGGTGCCGCTTCCCGGGCAGCCCATGCGCGGCGACTATGCGCGCCGCGACTTCGAGCGTTGCGCCCGGCTCTACGGCGCGCCCTTCACCTGGCCCGAGCGCTTCCCCATCCCGACGCAGAACGCGGCGCGCGCCTTCTACTGGCTCGACGACCGCGACCCCGCCCAGGCCAGGGCGTTTGCCAAGGCGGCCTGTCACGCCTATTTCGGCGAAGGCCGCGACATTTCGCCGCCCGAGGTGGTGGTGGAGATCGCCCAATCGCTCGGCGTCGACGGCCCCACGCTCGCCGCGGCCCTCGGCGATCCGGCGGTGAAGGAGCGGCTCAAGGCCGAGGTAAGTGCGGCGATCGAGGCCGGCGCCTTCGGCTCGCCCTACATCGTCGTCGACGGCGAGCCGTTCTGGGGCGCCGACCGCTTGCCCCACGTCGAGCGCTGGCTCGAGACCGGGGGGTGGTAGGAATGTGTACGATCAAAAGATCTCACCCGCGGCCTCCTGCTTCCGGAAGTCCTGTTTGCGCAATGTCGGCAAATCCGCCTCAATCAGCGCCTTGATGTCGAGGATGCCCGTTCCTTCCGCCGGCTTGTAGCTGCCCATTACAGGCTGGTGCGTCTTCTTCACCAATTTGCGGAAGGCCTCGGCTCTTTGCCACAGCTCGCTGTATTTGCCTTCGATGTCGCGCCCTCGCGCGACGAGCCACATCGCCGCGGCACCGGCGACGTGCACGGTCGCGTACGAGGTGCCGTCGCCGTCGCCGTAGCGGTACTTCTCGATGTCGTTGTCGAGGGTCGTGTTGGCGCGCCACACGTCATCGGCGGGGCCCCAGACATCGATGCGGTCGAGCCAGATGCGGTCGTATTTAAACCATGCCTGGCGGTCGCGCCTGACGCCGCCAACGCCAATGGTGCGCGAGAACTTACCGGGATAGGTGACCACGTCGATGACCTGGCCGCCGGCGGCGACGACGATGACGCCGTTTTCGTACGCGTAAT
>JAZFVR010000181.1:0-2774 GCA_036447835.1 Alphaproteobacteria bacterium
CCATGTTTTCCGGCAGCTTTCGTTCGGCCCGTTCGTGGGTGGCGGCGTCGATCCGCCCCGGAAGGGTGGCGACGATTGCCGCGGTCACCTCGTCCTGGACGGCGAAGACGTCCTCAAGGTCGCGGTCGTAGCGCTCGGCCCAGACGTGCCGGTCCGATTCAGCGTCGATCAATTGCACGGTGACCCGAACCCGGTTGCCCGCCTTGCGCACGCTCCCTTCGACCACGTACTGGACGCCGAGGTCCCTGGCCACGTCCTGAACCTTTGCCGCCTTGCCCTTGTAGACGAAAGCCGAGTTGCGGGAGATGACGAACAGGTCGCGGAACCGGGAAAGCTCGGTGATGACGTCCTCGGTCAGACCGTCGGCGAAGAACTCCTGCTCGGAATCGCCGCTCATGTTGGCGAGCGGGAGCACGGCGATCGACGGCTTGCCTGAGACCGACGCCTCCGCCGCCGTCCACGTCAACGGCTTGGGCGCGCCCGCGTCCCTCTCCTTCACGATGACATTGAAGACGTGGATCGGCCGCGAGATGTTCTTGACGCTCTGCTCGCCGAGGTCCTCGAACTCGACATCGACCTTGTCGCCGACCTGATCGCTTACCGCGCCGGAGACAAGGATACCGCCGGGCTGCGACAGGGCCTGCAGGCGTGCGGCGACGTTCACCCCGTCGCCGAAGATGTCATCCTCTTCCACGATGATGTCGCCCAGGTTGATGCCGATGCGGAACTCGATGCGCCGGTCCGGCGGCACGTCGGCGTTGCGTCGCGCCATCCGGCGCTGGATCTCGACGGCGCACTGCACCGCGTCGACGACGCTTCGGAACTCCACCAGCATGCCGTCGCCGGTGGTCTTGATGATGCGGCCCTCGTTCTTGGCGATGGCCGGGTCGATGAGCTCGAGCCGGTGCGTCTTGAGGCGCGCCAGCGTCCCCGTCTCGTCGATCTCCATCAGCCGGCTGTAACCGACCATGTCGGCCGCGAGAATCGCGGCAAGCCTTCGTTCGGTGCGGTGCGTCGCCACGGGAACGTCCCCCTCCCAGAGACGGGCTCTGGCTTTACTCTATGGGCGGCGGCGGTGGGTGTCTACGGAGCCTGCGCGGCGACGGCCGACACGCAGGGAGCTAGGTTTTTCTGCCGCCCTTCGCCTGGATCCTCGCCCAGGTGTCACGCAGCGCGACGGTGCGGTTGAACACCGGGTGCTCGGGCCTTGAGTCCGGGTCGAGAGTGAAATACCCCAGGCGCTCGAACTGCACCGGCTCGCCGGCCCGCGCGCCGGCGAGCGCGGGCTCGAGGTGGCAGTCCTCGAGTACCACGAGCGATCCGGGGTTGAGGTCGCCGCGTAAGTCGCCCGCCGCCCCCGGATCGGGCGGCGTGAACAGATGGTCGTAGAGCCGCACCTCGGCCTTGGCGGCGTGCGCCGCCGAGACCCAGTGCAGCGTCGCCTTGACCTTGCGCCCGTCGGGCGCGTTGCCGCCGCGGGTTTCGGGATCGTAGGTGCAGCGCACTTCGACCACCTCGCCCGTGCCGTCCTTGACTACCTCGTTGCAGGTGACGAAATAGGCGTAGCGCAGCCGCACCTCGCGGCCGGGCGCCAGCCGGAAGAACTTCTTGGGCGGCGCCTCCATGAAGTCGTCGCGCTCGATGTAGAGCTCGCGCGAGAACGGCACGCGGCGGGTGCCGGCGGAGGCGTCCTCGGGGTTGTTGACCGCCTCGATCTGCTCGGTCTCGTCTTGCGCGTAATTGTCGATGACGACCCTGAGCGGGCGCAGCACCGCCATGCGGCGCTCGGCGGTCTTGTTCAGGAGCTCGCGGGTGCAGTGCTCGAGGAGCGCCACCTCGACCAGGTTGTCGGCCTTGGCGACGCCGATACGGCGCACGAAGTCGCGGATCGCCGCCGGCGGAACGCCGCGCCGCCTGAGCCCCGAAAGCGTCGGCATGCGGGGGTCGTCCCAGCCGCGCACGTGGCCCTCCCCGACGAGCTGCACGAGCCTTCGCTTCGAGAGCACCGTGTGGGTGAGGTTGAGGCGCGCGAACTCGTATTGCCGCGGGCGGTGCGGCACCGGCAGGTTGTCGACGAGCCAGTCGTAGAGCGGGCGGTGGTCCTCGAACTCGAGCGTGCACAGCGAATGGGTGACGCCTTCGATGGCGTCCGACTGGCCGTGGGCGAAGTCGTAGGTGGGATAGATGCACCAGGCGTCGCCGGTGCGCGGGTGATCGCTGTGGAGGATGCGGTAGAGCACCGGGTCGCGCATGTTGATGTTGCCCGACGCCATGTCGATCCTGGCGCGCAGCACCCGGGCGCCTTCCGCGAACTCGCCGGCGCGCATGCGGCGGAACAGATCGAGGCTGTCGGCGACCGGGCGGTCGCGCCAGGGGCTGTCGCGGCCCGGCTCGGTCAGCGTGCCGCGATGGGCGCGGATATCGTCGGGCGAGAGGTCGTCGACGTAGGCCCTGCCCGCGCCGATCAGATGCTCGGCCCATTGATAGAGCGTCTCGAAATGGTCGGAGGCGAAGTAGAGGTGCTCGCCCCAGTCGAAGCCGAGCCAGCGCACGTCCGCCTCGATGGCGTCGATGTACTCGTGCTCCTCCCTGGTCGGGTTGGTGTCGTCGAAGCGCAGGTGGCAGCGCCCCCCGAACTCCTCGGCGACGCCGAAGTTGAGGCACATCGACTTGGCGTGGCCGATATGCAGGTAGCCGTTGGGCTCGGGCGGAAAGCGGGTGACGACGGTGGTCTCGCGGCCCGCCGCGAGGTCGGCGCGGACGATGTCGCGGAT
>JAZFVR010000182.1:0-4788 GCA_036447835.1 Alphaproteobacteria bacterium
GCGTCGGAGGCGCGCAACAGCGCGTCGAAGCTGCGGATCAGGCGCCAGTTGGCGGTGACGTTGACGGCGAACACGCGCTCCCACTCGTCGGGGGGAAAATGACCCACGGGGCGCAGGCCGCCGAGGATTGCGGCGTTGCCGACGAGCACGTCGAGGCGGCCGTGGCGCTCGGCGATCGCCCCGCCGAGGCGGTCGATGGCGGCGAAGTCGGCGAGGTCGAGCGGCACCAGCGTAGCGCTGCCGCCGGCGGCGCGCACTGCATCGTCGACCTCCTCGAGGCCACCTTGCGTGCGCGCCACGAGAACGAGCTGCGCGCCCTCGGCCGCGAAGCGCCGCGCCACGGCGGCGCCGATGCCGCGCGAGGCGCCGGTGATCAGCGCGACGCGCCCAACGAGGCGGCCGCGCCCGGCGGCCATTGCGCTCAGGCCATCTCGGCGAGCAGCGAGAGCTGGCGCCCGTCGGTGCCGCCTTCGTGGTCGACGAGGGGAATCGGGTAATCGCCGGTGAAGCAGGCGTCGCAGTACTGCGGCGCCTCGTCGTCGCGCCCGGGCTCGCCGACGGCGCGGTAGAGGCCGTCGATCGAAATGAAGGCGAGGCTGTCGACGCCGATGTGCTCGGCCATGCCCTCGACGTCGAAGCGAGCGCCGAGCAGCTTGTCGCGCGCCGGGGTGTCGACGCCGTAGAAGCACGGATGCGCCGTCGGCGGGCTGGCGATGCGCATGTGGACCTCTGAGACGCCGGCGTTGCGCACCATCTCGACGATCTTCGTCGAGGTGGTGCCGCGGACGATCGAATCGTCGACGAGGACGACGCGCTTGCCCCTGAGGCTCGAGGCGTTGGCGTTGTGCTTGAGCTTGACGCCGAGATGGCGGATCTGGTCGGTCGGCTCGATGAAGGTGCGGCCAATGTAATGGTTGCGAATGATCCCCAGCTCGAACGGCAGGCCCGCCTCCACCGCGTAGCCGATCGCCGCCGGCACGCCCGAATCGGGCACCGGGACGACGATGTCGGCGGCGACACCCGATTCGCGCGAGAGCTCCGCACCGATGCGCTTGCGCGTCTCGTAGACGTTCAACCCCTCGACCAGGCTGTCGGGTCGCGCGAAGTAGACGTACTCGAATATGCAGAACCGCCGCGGCTCCTCGCGGAACGGCTTGGCGCTCTCGATTCCGCGGTCGCTGACGACGACGACCTCGCCGGGCTCGACATCGCGCACGAATTCGGCGCCGATGATGTCGAGGGCGCAGGTCTCCGAGGCAAGGATGGTCGCCCCCTCGAGCCTGCCGAGCACGAGCGGGCGCACGCCGAGCGGGTCGCGCACGCCGATCAGCGCATTGTCGGTCAGCGCCACCATCGAGTACGCCCCTTCGACCTGCGCCAGCGCATCGGTGATGCGGTCGACGACGGTGGCGTAAGCGCTGATCGCGACGAGGTGGATGATGACCTCGGTATCGGTCGTCGACTGGAACAGGCAACCGCGCCCGACCAGTCCGTCGCGCAGGGCGATCGCATTGGTGAGGTTGCCGTTATGCGCGATGGCCAGGCCGCCGAAGGCGAACTCGGCGAACAGCGGCTGCACGTTGCGCAGCAGCGTCTCGCCGGTGGTCGCGTAGCGGACGTGGCCGATCGCCGCGCCGCCCCTGAGGCGGCCGATGACCGCCGCCGAGCTGAAGTTGTCGCCGACCTCGCCGAGGCTGCGGTGGCTGTGGAAGTGCGTGCCGTCGAAGCTGACGATGCCCGCCGACTCCTGCCCGCGGTGCTGCAGGGCGTGCAGGCCGAGCGCCGTGTGCGCCGCGGAATCGAGGTGGCCGTAGACGCCGTAGATGCCGCACTCCTCGTGCGGCTTGTCGTCGTCGAAGGGATGTCCGGGGAGCGTCGGTCGGGTCATGCGGTCGCCTTATTGGGCACTTTCGATCAGTCGGTCAAGCCCCTTGCGCTCGGTGCCGGTGTATCCCGGCGTCTCGGGGTTCTCCTCTGCCGCTGGCGGCGGGCTCATCAGGGTCTCGAGCGCCTCCTGCGTGTCGAACGTACGCTTGGCCGTGGCGGCGCCTTCGCCGAGCGTGCCGGTCCATTCGGCGCGGGCGTCGGGCGGGATCGCGAGCGCCACCAGACCGGCGCCGAGCACCATCAGCGGCATCGCCCGGGCCTCGCGCAGCCATCCGGGCTGCTCGTCGGTGGGCATCGCCCAGCTGAGCATCAGGTAGGCGATCGATACGATCAGGACGCCGCGCGCCAGGCCGAAGAGGAAGCCGAGCGAACGGTCGAGGGCGTTGAGGCGGCTCTCCTTGACGCGGCGCGTGAAGGTGGCGCTGATGAACGAGAGGACGATGAGCGAGACGACGAAGATGGCGGCCCCCGCGCCGATGTCGGCGAGCAGCGTGGCGCCGCTGAGCTCGCGGGCGAGCGGCTGGACGAAGCCGAAGCCGTAATAGGTGGCCGCGGCCGCACCGATCCAGGCGATCACCGAGAACAGCTCGCGCACCGCGCCGCGGAAGAATGCGAGCGCGCCCGAAAGCAAGAGTATTCCCGCGATCGCGAGATCGGTGACGTTTACCGGAAAACCTTCCATCCCTATTCGGCCAGTGGTACGTGCCGTGGTCGTCCCGATGCGCCTCATCGGGGCGAATCGCGGCCAAGCAGGTCGACGAGGTCCTGCAGCCGCTCGATCTCGTGCACCTCCAGGGGGCTCGCGCCGTTCCTGTTACCGACGCGCCTTCGCCGTGGCGCCAGCGCGCGCGTAAAGCCCAGCTTGGCGGCCTCCTTCAACCGCGCATTGGCCTGGCTGACCTGGCGCACCTCGCCCGACAGGCCGATCTCGCCGAAGACCACGGTGGTCGGCGGCACCGGCACGCCCGAGAGCGACGACACCAGCGCCGCGGCGACCGCGAGGTCGGCGGCCGGCTCGCCGATGCGCAGACCGCCCGCGACGTTTAAGTAAACGTCATTGCCGCCGAGGGCAAGCCCGCAGCGAGCGTCGAGAACCGCCATCACCATCGCCAGCCGCCCCGTATCCCAGCCGACCACGGCGCGCCTGGGGGTGGCCAGCGGCGAGGGCGCGACCAGCGCCTGGATCTCGACCAGCACCGGCCGGCTGCCCTCCATGCCGGCGAACACCGCCGCGCCGCTCACCTGCGCCTCGCGCTCGCCGAGGAACAGCGCCGAGGGGTTGGGCACCTCGATGAGGCCGCGCTCGGTCATCTCGAACACGCCGATCTCGTCGGTGGCGCCGAAGCGGTTCTTGACCGCGCGCAGGATGCGGAACTGGTGGCTGTGCTCGCCCTCGAAGTAGAGCACGGTGTCGACCATGTGCTCGAGCACCCGCGGGCCGGCGATCTGGCCGTCCTTGGTGACGTGGCCGACGAGGAGCAGCACCGTGCCCCGGCGCTTGGCGAAGCGGATCAGCTCCTGGGCGCTGGTGCGCACCTGGGCCACGGTGCCAGGCGCCGAATCGAGGCTGTCGACGAACATCGTCTGGATCGAGTCGACGACCACCACGTCGCCACCATCGGGGCCCTCGAGGGTGGTGAGCACGTCGCGGACGCTGGTCGCCGCGGCGAGCAGCAGCGGAGCGTCGGCGAGGCCGAGGCGGCGGGCGCGCAGGCGCAGTTGCTCGACCGACTCTTCGCCCGAGACGTAAACGCAGACCCTGTCCTCGTGCGCGAGCGCGGCGGCCGCCTGCAACAGCAGCGTCGACTTGCCGATGCCGGGATCGCCGCTGACGAGCACCGCCGAACCCTGCACCAGCCCGCCACCGAACACGCGGTCGAGCTCGGCGATGCCGGTGGCGAGACGCGGCGGCTCGCGCTCCACGCCCTGCATGGCGACGAGGTCGATCCGGCGCCCGGCACCGCGGCCGAGGCCCTTGGGCGCGGTCTCGCGCGGGACCTCCTCGACGATCGCGTTCCATGCGCCGCAGGCGTCACAGCGCCCGGCCCATTTCGCATGGCTGGCTCCGCATTCCTGGCAGGCGTAGCGATGGACGGCGGCGGCCAATTACAACGCGCCCCACTGGCGGGCGCGCAGGGGCGGCCGGCTCACGTCTTGAGCACCTCCATCTGGATCGGTCCCTCGGCGAGGCCGTTGATGAACTGCTCGACGTATTCGTTGTGGCTGGAGTCGATGTCGCTCACCGGACCGGCCCAGATGATCTCGCCGCGATAGAGCATGGCGATGCGGTGGGCGATCTTGCGCGCGCTCGCCATGTCGTGGGTGATAGACAGCGTCGTCGCGCCGAGCTCGCGCCCGCCCAGGCCGGCCACCTCGCGGCCGTCGATCTCGATGCTGCCCGAATCGGCCTGCAGCAGGCCGAGAATGCATTTGAGTATCACCGACTTGCCGGGTCCCGAGCCGCCGATCACGACCACCGATTCGCCGACGCCGACGTCGACGTCGAGGTTGAGGCCCCGGAGCACGTGCTTCGGGCCAAACGACTTTCGCACGTCGCGCAGGCGGATCTTCGGCGTATCGGTCATCCTGCGAAGAACATCTCGCCGAACACGACGGTGTTCGCCGGCACCGGCGTTCCGGTGAGCGACGAGACCAGCGCCGCGGCGCGACGAGGTATTTGTACCGGCATCAGCCGAATGGTTTCCACAGTAAAATCAGCTTTGGCAGCACCGTGAGTGATGCCAAAAGGGCGACGAACATTGCCGACGCGATTAACACACCAAAATATATAGTGGGGATGAAGTTGGAAAACACCAAGATGGAGAAGCCGAAGATGATGGTCATGGTCGTGTAGAACACCGCTTTGCCGATATTGGAATGGCAAACATGCAGGGTCTCCAC
>JAZFVR010000183.1:0-3206 GCA_036447835.1 Alphaproteobacteria bacterium
GGCCGAAGCCGGTGTCCTTGTGCGAGCCGTCGCAGAACGGCTGCCTGGCGCTGCGGCCACAGGCGCACCAGAAGTATTTCTTCCCGGCCTTGACGGCGACGGCATAGGGTCTCTTCTGGGCGACCACCGCTTCGGACATGCGAGCCTCCTAAAAGGTTTCCTTGAACGCAGGGGTGTATTAGCTTGTTGCGCCGCCGGGCGACCGAGCCGGCGGCACTTTAGTCGGCCCGGTCGGCCACGGCAAGGGCCGCCTGGATCGTCGCCCGGGGACGTGGCGCCGGGCGCGGTTCGGCCATATATCTCGCCATATATCTCAATGAGCATGTCGAAGCCTTCCTTGACCGTTCTGCTTGCCAAGCCGCGCGGATTCTGCGCCGGCGTCGAGCGCGCCATCCACATCGTCGAGGCCGCGCGCGACCGCTACGACGAGCCGGTCTACGTGCGTCACGAGATCGTCCACAACCGCAATGTCGTCGAGCGCCTCGAGGCGGAGGGCGCAATCTTCGTCGACGAACTCGACGAGGTCCCCGACGGCGCACCGGTCGTCTTCTCCGCCCACGGCGTGCCCAAGGCGGTGGTGGCCGAAGCGGGTAGCCGCGGCCTTCGCTATATCGACGCCACCTGTCCGCTGGTGAGCAAGGTCCACCGCGAAGCCGAGCGTCACTACGAGGCCGGGCGCGAGATCATCCTCGTCGGCCACGCCGGCCATCCCGAGGTGATCGGAACCATGGGGCAGCTTCCCGAAGGCGGCGTGCTCCTCGTCGAATCGGTCGAGGACGCGGAGACGGTGTCGCCGGCGCATCCGGAAAGGCTCGCCTACATCACGCAGACGACGCTCTCGGTCGACGACTGCGCCGACGTCATCGCCGTGCTGCAGCGTCGTTTCCCGGGCATCCGGGGACCGCACAGGGAGGACATCTGCTACGCCACCACGAACCGGCAGAAGGCGGTCAAGCTGATCGCTGCGGGCTGCGAGGCGCTGATCGTGGTGGGGGCGCCGAACTCGTCGAACTCGCTGCGCCTCGTCGAGGTCGCTCGCAACGCCGGCTGCCCGCGCGCCTTCCTGGTTGAGCGCGCCGCCGACATCGACTGGCAGGCGCTCGGCCCGGTCCGTCGCATCGGCCTCACCGCCGGCGCCTCGGCGCCCGAAGTGCTGGTGCAGGAGGTGTTGCGGGCGCTCGACGCCCGATTCGACGTGACGGTCGAGGAAGTCGAAGGCCCCGACGAGGCCGTCCGCTTCAACCTGCCGCGCGCGCTGACCGCCTGAGTCGCGGCGGGTTCGCAGGCACGTCCGCAAGTACCGGCGATGGCGGTTTACACCGAGGTATCCGGCGAGGACATCGCCGCATTTCTCACCGAGTACGACATCGGCGCGCTGGCGTCGTTCAAGGGCATCGCCGAAGGGGTCGAGAACAGTAACTACCTGCTGCTCACCGACCGCGCGCCGTTCATCGTCACCCTGTACGAGAAGCGCGTCGCCCGCGACGACCTGCCGTTCTTCCTCGGCCTGATGGAGCATCTCGCGACCCGCGGCGTGCGCTGCCCGACCCCGATCCGCGGCCGGGACGGCGCCGCCCTGCGCGAGCTGTGCGGCAGACCGGCGGCGATCATCAGCTTCCTCAACGGCGTGTGGCCGCGGCGCATCGCACCCGAGCACTGTGCCGCACTCGGCGCGGCGCTCGCGCATATGCACATCGCCGGCGCCGAATTCGCGGTCGAGCGTGTCAACGCACTCTCGGTCACCGGGTGGCGGCCGCTGTTCGAGGGTTGCCGCGACCGCGCCGATACGGTAAAGCCCGGCCTCGCCGAGACCCTCGACGCCGAGCTCGCGCAGATCGAGGCGGCGTGGCCCGGCGACCTGCCGGCGGGCGTCATCCACGCCGACCTCTTTCCCGACAACGTGTTCTTCGCAGGCTTCGAGCTCACCGGGCTGATCGACTTCTACTTCGCCTGCAACGACTTCTTTTCCTACGACCTCGCCGTGTGCCTCAACGCCTGGTGCTTCGAGCGCACGGGCGAGTTCAACATCACCAAGGCGCAGCAGCTCCTGTCCTCGTACCGTGAGGTGCGTGCGTTCTCCGCGGCCGAGCTGGCGGCGCTGCCGCTGCTCGCCCGCGGGGCGGCGCTGCGCTTCCTGCTGACGCGGCTCCACGACTGGCTCAACCGGGTCGAAGGCGCGCTGGTGAAGCCCAAGGATCCGCTCGAGTACCTGAAGAAGCTGCGCTTCCACCAGGGGGTGTCGGGGCCGGCCGCCTACGGCCTGACATGAGCGCCGGCGCGGTCGTCGACATCTACACCGACGGCGCCTGCTCGGGAAACCCGGGGCCGGGCGGCTGGGGCGTGGTGCTCTCGTGGCAGGGGAAGACGCGCGAGCTCTCCGGCGGCGAGCCCGATACCACCAACAACCGCATGGAGCTGATGGCGACGATCGTCGCGCTCGGCACGCTCAAGCGCCCGGTCGCCGCGCGCATCCACACCGACAGCGTCTACGTCAAGGACGGCATCACCCGCTGGATTCATCGCTGGAAGGCGAACGGCTGGAAGACCTCGGCCAGGAAGCCGGTCAAGAACGTCGATCTGTGGCGGCGCCTCGACGCCGCGCTCGCCGACCACGAGGTCGAGTGGCGCTGGGTCAAGGGCCACGCCGGCCACCCCGGCAACGAGCGTGCCGACGTCCTCGCCCGCCAGGGCATGGCCCCCTATCAGGACGCGTAAGGCGCGGGCTCGTACAACAGTACCTGGATGCCGACACGCGCGAGGCCCGCCCATTGCCCGGATGTCGGTTTCCCGCCCGAATCCCGACATCCCGGAGGAGATCGCCGAACCGCCGGAATTGACCCGTTCCGGGCATAATTTAGGCGGTGACGACTCGTTGACTCGGCCCAAATCGATCGAATCGCACATCCGCCGTAGCAGTTCATCTGGCACTCGAGTCAGGCCGGTCCGTTCGACGTCTGGCCCGCTGGCCTCCGGAACATCGTCGGAAGCTACGGATCACATCTCCATTGGCTCCTCACCCGGCACCCCTTCCGGCATGCCCGACTTACGCATGCCGTCGAAGAATCGCTCCAGCAACGCTGGCTCTCGCACGTAAAGGCACCGCTGACGCGAATCTTCGATCGAGGCCCCAGGGAATATCCGCAGCACCTCGGCCACCGCTGCCCGAGCCTCTTCCACCCGGCCAACCTCCTGATAGAGAACCGCGA
>JAZFVR010000184.1:0-3886 GCA_036447835.1 Alphaproteobacteria bacterium
GCGGCGCCGCTCCCCAGAGCAAGACCGATCCGAAATTTATCCATGTCGGGCATTCCACAGTAATAATGCAGAATCGATAAACATTTGGTTATGGGTGCCGCGTGGCGCCGCCCGGCCGCTGAAGCGTCCCGGGGTTGCTAAGGACTTGTCGATTATTATTGATATAATAAATTGAGTTATCGAAATATTTTCAGGTAGTGTATGAGCATTGCCCGGTTGTCGTCGACGGCGCTATCTACCGTATAACCTGACCCGTCGCGGTGCCGCGACAAGTGGCGGCGATTTGACATCAAGGAACACGGCACCGGTCGGCAAGTACCGGGTGCAGTCGTCTTCGGTCGAGCGGAGAGTTTTGCTGGCGACCTCTTCCAGACGGTCGCCGATCGCCTCGGCCGGCCCGCACGCGAAATCGGTTTGGCGGCCCGATTACGGTCCGATGGCGTTGCTTCCGGCACCGCCGCAGCGCCTTAGGAGGAGCCATTTTCAGCCGTCTGTTCGGGCACAGATTTTTCTTGTGATTGCTGCTGGTGCGGGTAGCATCTGGGCGCGGACGGCGCATCGCGTCGGACTTGTTGCCCCGCCCTCTTCAGCTTCGGGCAGGGCGTTCCTCGGCATTGTGACGTCTCCGAACGAACGCGCTGCCGCGTGGCGTGGTGGCCTGTATGAGTTTTTGAAAGGCAGTATTCATGGCGACTGGCACTGTTAAATGGTTCAATCCCACCAAGGGGTACGGCTTCATCACTCCCGACGATGGCGGCAAAGACGTGTTCGTGCACATCATCGCGGTCGAACGCGCCGGCATGCCACCGCTCGTGGAAGGCCAACGGATCGGCTACCAGGTGACCAGCGACCGCCGCGGGGTAAAGGCGGTCGATTTGAGCGCCGTCGAATAATCACGGTCCTACGCTACGGCGACGCCCCAATTCACATCAGCGCACATTTCCGGCAGGGACGGGGCCGGGCGCCCTCCGCCACCGGCTCCCGTGCGCCGCGACCCCTTCCTCGCCGGTCGCGATCCGCGGCCGGCCGCACGACCGCCCTTCGAATAGGAGCTTGAAATTGGCGACCCACGCGCAACTGGCGGCGAAGCTCCTGCGAAACGCCGCAGGCTTCTTCCGTGCTCTTGCCGAGCAAAACGCGACGATCAGACAGGACATGGAAACGAATGCCCGGACCTGCGACACGGTTGCCGATCTGGTGGAAACCGACCCCACCGGAGTGGTCCCCGACGAGCGCGACGATACGCCCGACTGAGCCAGGCGCGCCGCCGGCATCGGAGACTTCCCGACGCCGCGCGGCTAAACTCCCCGCTGCGGCTGCGCCGCGCCCACGAATGCGCTTCGACGGCTGTCGATACCGCCGGGCTCAATCGCGGCGGCAGCCCGCGACGGAAGAGAGGACGATGAAGCCTGCGTTCGCCGTCGATCCCGCAAGCCTGCCGCGCGCGCCGGGGGCTTACGCATTGCTGCTCGCGCTCGCGCGGCCGTGCGCGTTCGAGACCCGCCTTCTCGGCCCGGTCGTCCTCGAACCGGGGCGCTATCTTTACGGCGGCAGCGCCTGGGGGCCCGGCGGAATCCGCGCCCGCGTCGCACGCCACTTGCGCCCCGACAAGCGCGTGCGCTGGCACGTCGACCATCTGACCCGCGAGTGCCGTTGCCTGGGCGCGTTCGCGCTGCCGGGCGGGCGCGAATGCGAGCTCGTCGCGCGCCTGTTGCCGCTTCACGGCGTCACTTCGCCGGTGCGCGGCTTCGGCAGCAGCGATTGCGCGCGTTGCCCGTCGCATCTGCTGGCGCTGCCCAAGCGGCTCGCGCCGCGCGCCCTCATCGCGGCGCTCGCGTCGGCGCCGGAGGCGGCGCGATGATGGCCGATCACCTCATCGTCTTCGCCGTACTCGCGAGCGCGATGGTCCTCTTCGTCTGGGGGCGCTGGCGCTACGACGTCGTCGCCTTCACCGCGCTCGTCGTCGCCGTGCTCGCCGGCGTGGTCCCGGTCGCGGGCGCGTTCTCGGGTTTCGGTCACCCGGCGGTGATCACCGTCGCCGCGGTCCTCGTCATCAGCCGCGCGCTGCAGAAATCGGGCGTCATCGACTACGTCGCCGACCGGCTCATGGCGACGGCCGGAAACGACCTCTTGCACATCGGTGCGTTGACCGTCCTCGCCGCCGTGCTGTCGGCGTTCATGAACAACGTCGGGGCGCTGGCGCTGTTGATGCCGGTGGCGTTGCAGACCGCGAGCAAGAGCGAGATATCGCCGGCGCGGCTCCTGATGCCGCTGTCGTTCGCCTCGATCCTCGGCGGATTGATGACGCTGATCGGCACGCCGCCGAATATCATCGTCGCCACCTATCGCCACGGCGTCGCCGGCGCGCCGTTCGCGATGTTCGACTTCTCCCCGGTCGGCGTCATCGTGGCCGTCGCCGGCGTCGCCTTCGTGGTGCTGGTGGGCTGGCGCCTGATCCCGCACGAGCGGCGCGGCCGCCGGGCGCCCGAGGACGCGTTCGAGGTCGGGGACTACGTCACCGAGGCGCGGATCACCGAGGACTCGAAGCTGATCGGCAAGTCGGTGCGCCAGCTCGAGATTCTGGCGGACGACGAGGTCGCCGTGATCGGCCTCGTCCGCGACGAGCGGCGCTTCCTCGGCAACATGCGGCAGGCGCGCCTCAGGCCCGGCGACGTGGTCACGATACAGGCCGATCCGGTCGATCTGCAAAAGGTGATCAAGGCCGGCGGCCTCGAGCTCGTCGGCGAGGAGCGGCTCGACCCGGAGGCGCTGCGCTCGGACGAGGTGGGGGTGGTCGAGGCGGTGATTATGCCGGGCTCGCGCATCGAGGGCCTGACGGCACGCATGCTGCACCTGCGGCGCCAGTACGGCGTCAACCTGCTCGCCGTCGCCCGCCAGGGAAAGGCGTTCAAGCGACGGCTCCACCACGTGCGCTTCCGCCCGGGCGACGTCCTTCTGTTGCAGGGCGACGTGGACACGCTCGCCGAGACCGTCGCGGCGCTCGATTGCCTGCCGCTCGCCCAGCGCGGCCTGCACCTCGGCAAGCGCCCCCAGGCATTCGTGCCGCTGCTCGCCTTCGGCGTCGCGCTTGGGCTCACCGCCGCCGGCGTGCTGCCCGTGCACGTCGCCTTCGCCGCTGCCGTCGCCGTGCTCGTTGTCGTCGAGGTGGTCTCGGCGCGCGAGGTCTACGAGAGCATCGACTGGCCGGTGATCGTGTTGCTCGGCGCGATGATCCCGCTCGGGCGCGCGCTCGAGACCACCGGCGGTACCGACCTCATCGCCACGGCGATCCTCGGCGCCGCCGGGAACGTGCATCCGATCGTCGTCACCGCGCTGTTGCTGATCGTCACCATGACGCTTTCCGACGTTATGAACAACGCGGCGACCGCCGTCGTGATGGCGCCGATCGCGGCGAGCCTGGCGGGCCAGCTCGGGGTCAACGCCGATCCGTTCCTCATGACCGTGGCGGTCGGGGCGTCGTGCGCGTTCCTGACGCCGATCGGCCACCAGAACAATGTCCTCGTCATGGGCCCCGGCGGCTACCGCTTCGGCGACTACTGGCGCATGGGCCTGCCGCTCGAGATTCTCATCGTCGTCATCGCCGTGCCGACAATCTCGTGGATGTGGCCGTACTGACCCACGTACTCGTTAACCGATAGTCTGCTTCTGAGCCCATGACGGACCTTCAGAGGCCCCGCCACGGACAGCCGCTCCTGACCCAGGCTGTGTGAAAACGTCATTCAATTCTGTTGTTGGAGCAAATCTGCCTAATTTCTAGAAATTGCAGCCTGCTAAGTTATTGATTTGATTAACACCGAAATTTCAACGAATCGGCCGAAATCGCCTTTCGGGCGATTCTTCGACGTTTTTACACAGCCTGGACCCT
>JAZFVR010000185.1:0-3027 GCA_036447835.1 Alphaproteobacteria bacterium
GGCATGGCCGCGATCAACGACGCGGAGATCGTCATCGTCGGCGGCGGCGTCGTCGGCTGCGCCATCGCCTATCACCTGGCCAGGCTGGGCAAGCGCGACGTCGCCGTCCTCGAGCAGGCGGGGCTCACGCAAGGCGCCACCTGGCACGCGGCCGGGCTTGTCGGCCAGCTGCGCGGCTCGCGCAACCTCACGCGCATGATGCAGAACAGCGTCCGTCTCTACGAGACGCTCGAGGCCGAGGCCGGCCAGGCGACCGGCTGGAAGCGCGTCGGCAGCCTGCGCGTCGCCTCGTCGCGCGAGCGCTGGCTCGAGATCAAGCGCACCGCCACCACCGCCAAGAGCATCGGCTTCGAGCTCGAGCTGATCGGGCCCAACGAGGCGCAGGAACTGTTTCCGCTGATGACGACCGACGGCATCGTCGGCGCGGCGTGGATCCCGTCGGACGGCTATATCGATCCGGCGAGCGTCACCCAGGCGCTCGCCAGGGGCGCGCGCGCCGGCGGCGTCGCCATCCACGAGGGCGTGCGCGTCACCGGCTTCGAGCTCGACGGGCGCCGTGTCGCGCGCGTAGTCACCGACCACGGCACGATACGCGCCGACGCCGTGGTCATCGCCGCCGGCATGTGGAGCCGCGAGCTCGGCGCGCTCTGCGGCGTCGCGGTGCCGGCGGCGGCGGTCGAGCATCAGTACCTGGTGAGCGCGCCGATCCCCGGCGCGCCCAGAGACCTGCCGACCTTCCGCGATCCCGACAACCTCGTTTACATGAAGCCCGAGGTCGGCGGCCTCGCCGTCGGCGGCTGGGAGCCCGACACCGTGACCTTCGGCGAGGACGGCGTGCCCGCCGATTTCCGTCAGCAGCTGCTGCCGTCGAACTTCGACCGTTTCGAGCGGCTGGCGACGCTCGCGGCGAAGCGCGTGCCGGCGCTCAACGAGGTCGGCGTGCGCAGCCTCATCAACGGGCCGATCCCGGTCTCGGCCGACGGTGAGCCGATCCTCGGCCTCGCACCCGAGCGCGACAATGTCTTCGTCTGCGCCGGTTTCACCGCCGGCATCGCGGCGGCAGGCGGGGCGGGCGCCGCACTCGCCGAATGGATCGCCGAAGGCGCGCCGGGCATGGATCTCTGGCCCTTCGACATCGGTCGTTTCGGTCCGCACCACGCAGGCAAGCGCTATCTCCACGAGCGCGCGGTCGAACGCTACGGCAAGTACTACGCGCTGCACCCGCCGGGCGAGGAAGCCGAGACGGGGCGCGGCGCCCGCCGCAGCCCGCTCTACCAGACGCTCGCGGAAAGAGGCGCGGTCTACGGCTCGAAGTTCGGCTGGGAGCGGCCCAACTGGTTCGCGCCCGCCGGCGTCGCGCCCGCCGGCGTCGCGGCGCTCGACGAGCCGTCGTTCGAACGCCCCAACTGGTTCGATCACGTCGGCGCCGAGCACAAGGCGGTGCGCGAGCGCGTTGCGCTCATCGACCAGAGCTCGTTCTCGAAGTTCGAGGTCGCCGGCCGCGGCGCCTTCGCCTTCCTGCAAGGGCTCGCCGCCAACGATCTCGACAAGCCGCCGGGCACGACGACGTATACGCAGCTGTGCAACGCGCGCGGCGGCATCGAATGCGACCTCACGATCTCGCGCCTCGCCGAAGACCGCTTCTACCTCGTCACCGGTTCGGGCTTCGGCGTCCACGACGCGGCGTGGATCGCCCGCCACATGCCGTGCGACGGCTCGGTGACGCTGAGCGAGGTGACCTCGGCGCGGGCGGTGATCAACCTGTGCGGCCCGCGCGCCCGCGACGTGCTCGCCGAGGTCGCGGGCGACGACGTCGGCGACAACGCGTTTCCGTTCCTCGCCTGCCGCGATATCCGCATCGGCTACGCAAGCGTGCTCGCCATCCGCATCACCTACGTCGGCGAGCTCGGCTGGGAGCTGCACGTCCCCACCGAATACACCGCCCACGTTTACGAGGCGCTGCGGCAGGCGGGCGAGCCCCACGGCGTCGTCGACGCCGGCTACCGCGCGATCGATTCGTTGCGCATGGAAAAGGGCTATCTCTACTGGGGCGCCGACCTCACCCCCGACTACAACCCCTACGAGGCCGGTCTCGGCTTCTGCGTCAAGCTGGAGAAGGGCGACTTCGTCGGCCGCGACGCGCTCGTGCAGGCGAAGCAAGAGGGGCCGAAGCGCCGGCTCTGCTGCTTCGCGCTCGAGCGCGAGGCATACGTCCACGGCGGCGAGGCGATCCTGCGCGATGGAAAGACGCTCGGCATCACCACCAGCGGCAATTACGGCTATACCGTCGGCAAGCCCATCGTCTTCGGCTACGTGCCGGCCGAGGAGGCGGGCCACGACGACTACGAGATCGAGGTCATGGGCGAGACGGTGCCGGCGACACGCCACGCCCGCGCGCTCTACGACCCCGGGCGCGAGCGCATATTGGCGTGAACGCTGTGGGCAATGGCAACGAAGATAACAGGGAGGTAAGCGAACCTATCGATCATCAAACGAATATCTGTTCTCTGTTAGCCAAACACGAGTGATGCTTGATAACCGAGACTCCCTTGATGCGATAAACGTACAAAAAATATGGAGTTTTTCGTTACCAACAAACAAATCAGACAATGTCAGCCTAACAATATCCAGCCATTTTCTCCGAATTTTGAGGTGGAAATATTCGTTTAGACCTAAATCGTCGATCATTTTCCAACCTCTATTCCACCTTCGAGCATTCAACCCCTCTTTCGGCCAAATTTCTCCGGTCTTTGTATCAAACTGAAAGTAGCTCTCCGGACGTTCGGTTTGTAGCTTCGCACAGGGATCAACATAACCAAAATTTGGCCACTTCTGGCCCTTCAACAAATTGCAGATATGGCAAGAAAAAACCCAGTTCGACCATTCGTAAACGCGTTCCGGATAACGACTTTTCGGTCGAAAGTGATCGACTTCGCCTTTGTCTTCTTCCTCGCAATAACCGCAAATTCCAAAAAAAGTCTCGGAAAGTTGATCGTGGAACCTCCGCCAATGCGATTCTGTCGGCTT
>JAZFVR010000186.1:0-2876 GCA_036447835.1 Alphaproteobacteria bacterium
CTTAATTTTATGCGTCGACACTTGGGCGAGAAGCGAGCTTCCGGGGGTTGCCGCAGATGTTCCGCGATCAGTCGTTGATGCCGAAGGAGGCGATCCGCCTCACCGCGCTCGGCCTGCTCGCCGGGGCGCCCAAGACCTACGCCGAGCTCGCCGACGAGGTGCGCCATTTCACGTCTCGCTATTGCGGGCCGACGCTCGACGTCATGGCCTCGTCGATCGAGCTCCTGCGCTTCGAAGGGCTGATCGAGGTCGCGGCCGAGGGGCAGACGCCGGCGACGGCGATGCTGCGCCTGACCGAGGCCGGCCGCGCCGAGCTCGACGAGCTGCTCAACGCCACCGTGCGGGCGCCCGGCAACGATTTCAACAAGCTGGTCGTCGCGCTCAAGCTGCGCTTCATGCATCTCCTGCCGCCCGCCGAGCGGCGCGAGCAGGCCGACACCCTGATCGAGATGCGCGAGGTCGAGCTCGCACGTCTCAACGATCTGCGCGCGGCGAGCGGCGGCGACGAGGATCATTTCCAGCGCTGGCTCGACCACAACATCGCGCAGCTCGAGGCCGATCTCGCCTGGTTCAGCAAACTCCGCGACGACCTCGCCGGCGACTGAGCCGGCCGGGCACGCCGCCTCCGACCCTGGCGTAACCGCTAATCCTCGGCCGCCGCCGATTTCTGGCCCTGGACCTCGAAGAACGACGTGCTGCGATAGGGGGGCGGAAGCTCGACCCGCCCGCCCGCGAGCCGCGCCACACGGCTCGCTTCGCCGCGCACGACCTCGCCCTCGAAGCGGTTGGGCAGCGGCGACGGACAAAGCGGGAAGGCGTCGGCCGCCGAATAGACGGTGATGAAGAGCCCGCGCGGCCGCGATGACGCGTTGGCCGTCGAGCCGTGCATGAGCGAGGTGTGCATGAGGCAGAGATCGCCCGCCTCACCCGTCACCGGCAGCGCCCGCGCCGCGATCTCGCCGGTGAGGTCCGCCGGGGTCTCGCCGGTGAAGCGGTCGCCGGCCCACAGGCTGACCTGCCCCTCGCGGTGCGAGCCCGGCACCGCCATGAGGCAGCCGTTCTCGAGCGTCATGTCGTCGAGCATCAGCAGCGCCGTCACCAGGTCGTCGTTGGTGTGCGGCGTGTACGAGAAATCCTGGTGATAGCCCACCCGGGTCGCCGCGCCGGGCAGCTTGAGGTTGATCTTGCAGTGGTGGAACTTGATGCTCGGGCCGATGAGGTCGGCGACCATGTCGGGCACCGTGCTTTGGTGGGTAGCCGCGTGGTAGGCCTCCGATACCTCGGCCGGATTGTTGACGCGCCGGAGCCGCGGCGCCGCGGCGCTGTGCCCGGCTTCGAGGTCGAAGCGGTGGCGGTGGTCGAAGGTCTCTCCGTAGTTGCCTTCGTGCGCGCGGCTCTCCTCGACCCAGCCCGCGAGCTCGCGCCGTAGCGCCGCCAGCGCGTCGCCGGTGACGGCGCCGGCGACGACGAGGTAGCCCTGGTCGCGGAAGCCGGCGATCTGATCGGGTTTCAAGGCGGCCATTGTCCCCTTCGAATCGAGCGGCGCGTCTGCTATGAGAGTGGAGGAGCCAGATCAGACCGTCAACATCGGCGACGGCTCGAGCCGCCGCGAACGTGGGAGGAATACGACCATGGCGCGCCCCAACCTGCAGTACGACACCGAGACCCTCCGGCGCAAGGACCGGGACCACTACATCCACCCGTGGACCAACTTCGAGACCTTCAAGGAGGAGGGCTCGGAAGTCATGGCCGAGGCCGAGGGGGTGTATGTCTACAACTCCGACGGCGATCAGTTCATCGACGGCATCGGCGGGCTGTGGTGCGTCAACATCGGCTACGGCCGCGACGAGATGGCGCAGGCGATCGCCGACCAGGCGCGGCGCATCTGCTATTACTCGACGTTCACGCACCTGACCACGCCGCCGGCGGCCGAGCTCGCCGCCAAGCTGGCGGAAATCGCGCCGGCCAATCTCAATCACGTGTTCTACGGCACCGGCGGCTCGATGGCCAACGACACCGCCGTCCGCATCATCCACTACTACTTCAACCGCCTGGGCAAAGAGACCAAGAAGAAGATCATCGCGCGCATCGACGGCTATCACGGCTCGACCTATCTCGCCATGTCGATGACCGGGGTCGCGTTCGACCACCAGGGATTCGACCTCGTCCCCGGCCTCGTCCACCACATCCCGTCGCCCGATCCCTATCGCCGCGCGGACGGGCAGAGCGTCGAGGCGTTCCGCGACGAGAAGGTCAAGGACCTCGAGGACAAGATCCTCGAGCTCGGGCCCGAAAACGTCGCCTGCTTCATCGCCGAGCCAATCATGGGCGCCGGCGGGGTGATCGTGCCGCCGCCGGGCTACCACAAGCGCACGCGGGAGGTATGCAGCAAATACGGCGTAATCTACATCTCGGACGAGGTGGTCACCGGCTTCGGCCGCGTCGGCCACTTCTTCGCCTCCGAGCCGGTGTTCGACTTTTTGCCCGACATCATCACCTCGGCCAAGGGCATCACGTCGGGTTATGTGCCGCTCTCGGCGACGATGATCGCCGACCAGGTCTACGACGTAATCAGCGAGCCGCAGGCCGAAGGCGCGCTGTTCACCCACGGCTTTACCTATTCGGGACATCCGGTGTCCTGCGCCGCGGGGCTCGCCAACCTGGACATCATCGAGCGCGAAGACATCTGCGGCCACGTCCGCGAGGTCGGACCCTATTTCGAGGAGTGCCTGACCGACCTGCTCGAGCTGCCAGTGGTTGGCGATGTCCGCGGCAAATGCTTCATGATGTGTGTCGAGAACGTCGCCGACCGCGAGACCAAGGAACTGTTCGACCCCGAAGTCAAGATCGGCGAGCGCATTTCGAAGCATTGCCAG
>JAZFVR010000187.1:0-8374 GCA_036447835.1 Alphaproteobacteria bacterium
GTCCCCGGCTTCCTTCCCGGCACGGCGCAGGAGCACGGCGGCATCATCAAGCACGGCGCCAAGCTGCTGTTCGCCTTCGCCGAGGCGACCGTGCCCAAGGTCACGGTGATCACGCGCAAGGCCTACGGCGGCGCCTACGACGTCATGAGCTCGAAGCATCTGAGGGGCGACGTCAACTACGCCTGGCCCTCGGCCGAGATCGCGGTGATGGGGCCGAAGGGCGCGGTCGAGATCATCTTCCGCGGCGACCTCGGCGATACGGCCAAGATCGACGCGCGCGCCGAGGAGTACCGCACCAAGTTCGCCAACCCCTTCATCGCCGGCCACCGCGGCTTCATCGACGACGTCATCATGCCGCACAACACGCGGTTCAGGATCTGCCGCGCGCTCTCGATGCTCCGCGACAAGAAACTCGACAACCCGTGGAAGAAGCACGCCAACATACCGTTGTGAGACAGACCGGGTGCGTGGTTTTCGGTCGCCCGTCCTTCGAGACGCGGGCTGCGCCCGCTCCTCATCCTTCGAGACGCAGCCCTACGGGCTGCTCCTTGAGGCATGAGGACGGCAACATATGATTCATGGAAACCACGGTGACAGCGGTGCGGAGCGCGGGCCTCGCCGCCTGCGCGGCTTTCTCGTCCATCTCGTCGGCTACTTCGTGGTGATGGCGGCGCTGGTGGCGGTGAACCTCGCCGCGAGCCCCCAAAACCCGTGGTTCGTGTGGCCGCTGGTCGGCTGGGGCGGCGTGCTGGCTTTTCATGCCGCCCATGTCATGGGATTATTCGGCTCCCGCAGGCCGTAATCCCGAGGTCGCACCGACGCGCATGTTCAGGAAGATCCTCATCGCCAACCGCGGCGAGATCGCCTGCCGGGTGATCAAGACGGCGCGGCGCATGGGCGTCAAGACGGTCGCCGTCTACTCCGAGGCCGACGCCGACGCGCTGCACGTCGCGCTCGCCGACGAGGCGGTGGCGATCGGGCCGGCGCCTCCCGCCGAGAGCTATCTCGTCATCGAGCGTATCGTCGACGTGGCGCGTGCCACCCACGCGCAGGCGGTGCATCCGGGTTTCGGCTTTCTCGCCGAGAACGCCGCCTTCGTCGAGGCGCTCGAGGCCGCCGGCATCGTCTTCATCGGCCCCGGGGCGGCGGCGATCGCGGCGATGGGCGACAAGCTCGAATCGAAGCGCATCGCGAAGGAGGCGGGAGTCAGAACGATCCCGGGCCACGACGGCATCCTCGCCGATGCGACGGAAGCGGTGAAGGCGGCGCGAGACATCGGCTACCCGGTGATGCTCAAGGCCTCGGCCGGCGGCGGCGGCAAGGGCATGCGCATCGCCCGCGACGACGCCGAGGCGCGCGAGGGCTTCGCGTCGGCCGCGTCGGAGGCGCAAGCGAGCTTCGGCGATGACCGCGTGCTCGCCGAGAAGTTCATCGAGCAGCCGCGTCACATCGAGATCCAGGTGCTCGCCGACGGCCACGGCAACGCCATCCACCTGGGAGAGCGCGAGTGCTCGATCCAGCGCCGCCACCAGAAGGTCGTGGAGGAGGCGCCGAGCCCCTTCCTCGACGCGGGCACGCGCGCCGCCATGGGGGCCCAGGCGGTGGCGCTGGCGAAGGCCGTAGGCTACCGCTCGGCGGGCACGGTCGAATTTATCGTTAATGCGAAGAAAGAGTTCTATTTCCTTGAAATGAATACACGATTGCAGGTCGAGCATCCCGTGACCGAGCTCGTCACCGGCGTCGACCTCGTCGAGCAGATGCTGCGCGTCGCCGCCGGCGAGGAGCTGGCGATCCGGCAACGGGACGTGCGCCTCGACGGCTGGGCGATCGAGGGCCGCGTCTACGCCGAGGACCCGGCGCGCGGCTTCCTGCCCTCGATCGGGCGCCTTACGCGCTATCGCCCGCCCGCGGAGGACGAGGGGTTGCGCGTCGACACAGGCGTCTACGAGGGCGCCGAGGTCAGCATGTTCTACGATCCCATGATCGCCAAGCTGTGCACCCACGGCGAGACGCGCGCGGCGGCGATCGAGCGCATGCAGGGTGCTCTCGATGCCTTCGAGATCGACGGCCCCGCCCACAACCTCTCCTTTCTCGCCGCTGTCATGCGCAACCCGCGCTTCGTCGCGGGGCGGCTGAGCACCAACTTCATCGCCGAGGAGTACGGCGACGTGTTTCATGGCGCGCCGGTCGAGGGGGAGCCGCGCGATACGCTCATCGCGACGGCGGCGCTGGTGCACCTCGGCGAGGAGGCGCGCGCCAACGAGATTTCCGGGCGCGTGCCGCACCATCGATGGCAGGCGGGCGAGCGCTGGGTGGTCAGCCTCGGCGACGTCACCCACAAGGTCTCCGTGGCGCAGGTGAACGGTGGCATCGATGTCAAATACGGGCGCCGGCGCGTCGCGCTGCGCGGTCAATGGACGCCCGGATCGCGGCTCTTCCGCGGCGCCGTCGGGGATCGCGAGGTTGCGGTAAAGGTGGCGCGCGAGGGCGCGGGCTGGCGCCTCGTCCACGCCGGCTGTGAGGTCGTCGCCGTGGTGCGGCGCGGGCGCGCCGCCGAGCTCGCCGCGCTGATGCCGGCGAAGGCGGCGGTCGACCGCTCGCGCTTCCTGCTGTCGCCGATGCCCGGCCGCGTCATCTCGATCGCCGTCGAGCCGGGCCAGGACGTCAAGGCGGGCGAGGCGCTCGCCGTGGTCGACGCCATGAAGATGGAGAACGTGCTGCGCGCCGAGCGCGACGGGCGCATCGCCCGCGTCGTCGCCGCCACCGGCGACAGCCTGAGCGCCGACCAGGTCATCCTCGAGTTCGAGTAGCGCGCCCGCGATGACCGCGGAGAAGGGCGACACGGCGATCCGCGTGCGTATCGAGGGGCGCGTGCAGGGCGTCGGATTCCGCTACTGGGTGCTCGACCAGGCGGTGGCGCTCGGCCTCGACGGCTGGGTGCGCAACCGCTTCGACGGCAGCGTCGAGGCGGTGTTCGCCGGCCCCGCCGAGGCCGTCGGCGAGATGGTGCGGCGCTGCCACGAGGGGCCGCCGGTCGCCCGCGTCGGCACCGTGCGCGAGGCGCCCGAGGAAGGAGAGGTCGGCCCCGGCTTCCACGCCGCGCGGACGGTATAGGGCGCCCGAGTCAATCAATAATTTGACCACAGAGGTGCAGAGAAGTGAATTTACCACCAAGGCAACAAGACACAAAGGAAAAATAATATTTAATATTTCTTGGTGTCTTGGTAGTTATATTATATTCTCTGTGCCTCTGTGATCTATTTTTCAATTCAATTGTGGTCTCGGTTGCCGAAAATTCCGGCGAAGGTTTCCCTGAACGCCCGGTCGATGTCGACCATGCTGGCGTCGACGCCGAGGGCGGCGAGCGAGGTGACGCCGTGATCGCGCACGCCGCAGGCGACGATGCCGCGGTAGTGGTCGAGATCGGGGCAGACGTTGAGCGAGACGCCGTGGTAGGTGACCCAGCGGCGCACGCGCACGCCGATCGCGGCGATCTTGGCCTCGCCCCCGGCGCTCGCGACCCACACGCCGACGCGGTCCTCGCGCGTCTCGCCCTGCACGCGGAATCGGGAAAGCGTCGCGATCAGCCACCGTTCGAGCCCGTGCACGTAAGCGCGCACGTCGGCCCGCCCGCGTGCTTTCAGGTCGAGCATCACGTAGGCGACGCGCTGGCCGGGGCCGTGGTAGGTGTACTGGCCGCCGCGGCCGCTGGGAAACACCGGCAGGGCGTGCGCATCGAGCAGGTCCTCGGCGCGGGCGCTGGTGCCGGCGGTGTAAAGCGGCGGGTGCTCGAGCAGCCATACCAGCTCGTGCGCCCGGCCCTCGCGGATCGCGGCGACGCGGTCCTCCATGGCGACCACCGCCTCGCCGTAATCGACGGGCTCGGGGCTCGTGCGCCACTCGACCGCGGAGTCCCGCGAGGGCGCCGTATCCCCGGCTTGCGAAGCGGTTGCAGATTTGCTATCCCGCATTATCTGGACAACGTAATGCGGTCGTGGCGGAATTGGTAGACGCGCAGCGTTGAGGGCGCTGTTCCCGCAAGGGAGTGGAAGTTCGAGTCTTCTCGACCGCACCATCCCCTCACCGCCCGCGGCGTAGCCTGCGGGCTTTCCCTTGCCCGCGCCGCGCGCGGTCTCGACCGTAGATATTCGACGACGCCCGGATATACTGGCAAGAGCAAAACGCGATAGGGGGAGGACACGATGTCGGACGAATTGCGTGATGCGGCGCTCAGATACCACGAGTTTCCGAAGCCGGGCAAGCTGGGCATACACCCGACGAAGCCGATGGCGACTCAGCACGATCTTGCGCTGGCGTATTCGCCCGGCGTCGCTGTGCCGTGCGAGGAGATCGCGCGCGATGCCGCCGAGTCGTATAGATACACGGTGCGGTCCAATCTCGTCGGGGTCATCAGCAACGGCACGGCGGTACTCGGCCTGGGAGCGATCGGTGCGCTGGCGTCGAAGCCGGTGATGGAAGGCAAGGCGGTTCTGTTCAAGAACTTCGCCGGGGTCGACGTCTTCGACATCGAGATCGAGGAGCGCGACATCGACAAGTTCTGTGACATCGTCGCCAGCCTCGAGCCCACCTTCGGCGCGATCAACCTCGAGGACATTGCGGCTCCGGCCTGCTTCGAGATCGAAGCCAGGCTGAAGGAGCGCATGAACATTCCGGTGTTCCACGACGACCAGCACGGTACCGCTATCTGCGTCAACGCCGCGGTCGTCAACGTTCTGCATCTCGTCGGCAAGAAGCCGGAGGAGGTGCGGGTCGTGTGCTCGGGCGCCGGCTCTGCGGCCCTCGCCTGTCTCGGTCTGCTCGTCGAGGCCGGCGTTCCGATCGAGAACATCACGGTCTGCGATCGAAACGGGGTGGTCTACAAGGGCCGTACCGAGGGCATGGATCCCTACAAGGAACGGTACGCCGTGGAAACGTCGAACCGCACGCTCGCCGAGGCCCTCGTCGGTGCCGACATCTTCCTCGGCGTGTCGGGTCCCGGCGTTCTCAAGCCGGAGATGCTCGAGGGCATGGCGGAGCGGCCGTTGATCCTCGCGCTCGCCAATCCGGTTCCCGAGATCCTGCCCGAAGTCGCGCGCGAGGCGCGGCCCGACGCGATCATCGCCACCGGCCGCTCGGACTATCCGAACCAGGTCAACAACGTCCTCTGCTTCCCGTTCATCTTCCGCGGGGCCCTCGACGTTGGCGCGACCGAGATCAACAGCGCCATGAAGCTCGCCTGCGTGCACGCAATCGCCAGCGTCGCCAGGGCCGAAACCTCGGACATCGTCGCCAAGGCCTATGGCGGCCGCGAGCTGAAGTTCGGTCCCGAGTACATCCTGCCGACGCCCTTCGATCCGCGGCTGATCGTCGAAATTTCATCGGCGGTCGCCAAGGCGGCGATGGACAGCGGCGTGGCGACCCGGCCGGTCGACCTCGACAAGTATCGTGACGAGCTTTCGTCGCGCGTCTTCCGCACCGGCTATGTCATGAAGACCGTGTTCGCCGCCGCCAAACAGGAGCCCAAGCGCCTGGTCTACGCCGAGGGCGAGGAGTGGCGCGTGCTGCAGGCGGTGCAGACGGTGTGCGACGAAGGCCTCGCGCGGCCCATCCTCATCGGTCGCGCCGCCGTGGTCGACAGCCGCATCGACAAGCTCGGCCTGCGCATCAAGCGCGGCGAGGACTTCCAAATCTGCGACCCCGAGGACGACCCGCGCTACCGCGAGTACTGGTCGCTCTATCACGAACTCCTCGAGCGCAAGGGCATCACGCCAGCGGTCGCGCGCACGATCGTGCGTACCGAGAATACCGTCATCGCGGCGCTGATGTTGCGCCGCGGCGAGGCCGACGCGATGCTCGCCGGTCCGGTCGGCAGCTATCGCCGTCATCTCGGCCACGTGCTCGACGTCATCGGGCTGCGCGAAGGCGTGCGTGACGCGTCGGCGTTGCAGATGCTGGTATTGGCGAAGGGAACCTATTTCATGGCCGATACCAACGTGAGCTACGATCCGAGCGCCGAGGAAATCGCCGAGATGGCGTTGCTGACGGCGGCCGAGGTGCGGCGCTTCGGCATCGAGCCCAAGATCGCCCTGCTCTCGCACTCGAACTTCGGCAGCTCGGATTCGCCTAGTGCCAGCAAGATGCGCGCGGCGTTGGGCCTGCTCAGGACGATGGCGCCCGATCTCGAGGTGGAGGGTGAAATGCACGGCGACCTGGCGCTCTCGGAATCGGCTCGCCAGGACATCTTTCCCAACTCGCGTCTCAGCGGCGAAGCAAACCTCCTGATCATGCCGACGCTCGACGCCGCCAACATCTCGTTCAACCTGGTCAAACACCTCGCCAGCGGCATATCCGTCGGGCCTATGCTCGTCGGCATGGCCTATCCGGCCCATATCCTGAATGCCACGGTTACCGTGCGCGGCACGGTGAACATGAGCGCGCTGGCGGTGCTCGACGCCCAGACGCACGCCGGCGCGGAGCAGGTCACGCTGGCCGTCGCCGGCGGCGAGTAGGCCCGTGGCGGGGCCGGGGACGGCAGCGCCCTCCCCGCCGCCGCCCGAAGAGTCGCCGCGACCGGAGGCCGAAGGGGGCGATCTCTACGACCTGACGCCCGGGCTCGTGCGCGCCATCGTCGCGGCGCTCGAGGGCGACGACCTCGAGCGGGTCGAGGCGCTCGCCGTGCCGCTGCACGCGGCCGACACCGCCGACCTCCTCGAAACCGTGACGCCCGAGCAGCGCGCGCAGATCGTCGACGTGCTGCGCCCCGAGTTCGATCCCGAGATCCTCGCCCATCTCGAGGAGGCGGTCCGCGACGAGGTCATCGAACGGCTCGATACCCGCGAGCTCGCCGCCGCCGTCACCGAGCTCGACACCGACGACGCCGTCTACCTCATCGAGGATCTCGACGAGGAGGAGCAGCGCGAGGTGCTCGCCGCGGTGCCCGCCGAGGAGCGCGCCGCGCTCGAGGAGGGCCTCGCCTACCCCGAGAACAGCGCCGGCCGCCTCATGCAGCGCGATCTGGTGGCGGTACCGGCGTACTGGACGGTCGGCCACACCATCGACTATCTGCGCACCGACGACGACCTGCCCGACGAGTTCTACGACATCTTCGTCGTCGACCCGCGCCACGTGCCCATCGGTTCGGTTCCGCTGAGCCGCGCCATGCGCACGCGCCGGCCGGTGACCATGGCCGACATCATGGAGGAGGAGCTCAGAACGATCCCGGCCGACACCGACCAGGAGGAGGTGGGCTACATGTTCCACCAGTACGGTCTGGTGTCGGCGCCGGTGGTCGACGCCTCCGGGCGGCTCATCGGCGTCGTCACCGTCGACGACGTGGTCGAGGTCATCGAAGAGGAGGCCGAGGAGGACATCATGCGCCTCGGCGGCGTCAGCGAGACCGACCTGCACGAACCGGCGTGGAAGACGACGCGCCGGCGCTTCGCCTGGCTCCTCGTCAACCTCGGTACGGCGATCCTCGCCTCGATGGTCATCGGCCTGTTCGACGCCTCCATCGAGCAGATGGTCGCGCTCGCCGTCCTCATGCCCATCGTCGCCTCGATGGGCGGCAACGCCGGTACCCAGACGCTCACGGTGACCGTGCGCGCGCTCGCCACCAAGGACCTGACGGAGGCCAACGCCGCACGCCACATCGCCAAGGAAGGGCTCGTCGGCGTCTTCAACGGCGTGCTGTTCGCGATTGTCACCGGCGTCGTCGCCGCGGTGTGGTTCGATAACGTGCTTTTGGGTGAGGTCATCGCCGCGGCGATGATCGTCAACATGGTCGTCGCCGCGCTCGCGGGCATTCTCGTGCCTCTCGGGCTCGACCGTCTCGGCGTCGACCCGGCGATCGCCGCCACCGTGTTCGTCACCACGGTGACCGACGTGGTCGGATTCTTCGTCTTCCTCGGCCTCTCCGCGCTGGTGCTGCTGTGAGCGCGGTCATCCGCGACGCTCGCGACGACGACGCCGAGGCGCTGATCGCGATGATCGGCGCGTGCTACGGGGAACACCCGGGCTGCATCCTCGACGTCGACGGCGAATCGCCCGAGCTGCGGGCCATCGCCAGCCATTTCGCGCGCCTCGGCGGCCGCTTCTGGGTCGCCGGGGAGAACGGCCGGCTGGTCGGCTCGGCCGGCGTCGCGCCCGGGGTCGAGCCGAACACCATGGAGCTGCACCGCCTCTACGTCGATCGCTCGCAGCGGCGGCGCGGCCTCGCCACGCGGCTCGTCGTGCTCATCGAGGACGAGGCGCGGGAGCGCGGCGCGACCTGTCTCGATCTTTTCACCGACACCCGCTTCACCGCCGCCCACCGTCTCTACGAACGCCTCGGCTTCGTCCGTGCGCCCGGCACGCGCACGCTCGACGACAGGAGCCG